>JBJOMF010000026.1:0-3341 GCA_046052505.1 Bacteroidota bacterium
TGGGCTACCGGCATGAACAGATCGAAGCCTATCTCCGGGAAGCCTTCCCCACCCTTCGGTACGAGCTGGTGATCGAAGCCGAGCCCCTGGGCACCGGCGGGGCCATCCAACGTGCCTGCAGGGCGGCCACCGGACCGGATGTGGTCGTCGTGAACGGCGATACCCTGTTCCGGGCTGACCTGCATGCCGCATTCCGCTTCCACGAATCCCACCAGAGCGAATGCACCCTCCTCCTGAAGGGCATGCATCGGTTCGACCGGTACGGCGTCGTGGAACTGGATACGACCGGGCTGATCAAAGCTTTCCGGGAAAAGAACTACTATGAATCCGGCCTCATCAATGCGGGCGTATACCTCCTGCACCTGCCCCGTTTCCTCGATGAGGAACTCCCGGAGAAATTCGCCTTTGAAACCGAATACCTCGAGCGCTTTTGCGACCAGCGAAGGATCTATGGGATCGAACAGGATGCCTATTTCATCGATATCGGCATCCCCGAGGACTATCACCGCGCCGACCGGGAACTGCGGACAGGTGAACTCGACCTTTCGAAGGTCGACAGGAACTGGACCCTTTTCCTGGACCGAGATGGTGTGATCAACTACGAGAAGAAAATGGATTACATCCTCAACTGGGAGGAATTCCGCTTTTATCCGGGGGTGCCGGAAGCACTCGCCAAACTCTCCAGGCACTTTGGAACCATCGTGGTGGTGAGCAACCAGCGCGGTGTCGGCCGCGGGTTGATGACCGAGGCCGAACTCCGGAATATCCATGAGCAGATGCGTTCCGAAATATGGAAGGCAGGCGGCCGGATCGACGGGATATACTATTGTACCAGTACGGACAATACACACCCGGAGCGCAAGCCCAATCCCGGAATGGCCTTCAGGGCCCGGCAGGAACACCCGGCGATCGACCTGCAGCGGTCCGTCATGGCCGGGAACAAACACAGCGACATGCGCTTCGCCCGCAACGCGGGTCTATACAGCATCTTCATCGCCACGACGGACCCGGAATTCCCCTTTCCCGACCCCGACACCGATCTGCGTTTCGACTCCCTGGCCGATTTTGCAAATAGTTTATGATATCGGCATCGATCATCCCGGAATTTTTGACGTTATTGCACCGGTAGGACCTTACAGCTGACGCGTCTGAACACAACCCGTACGTATGCGCATGATGCAACGCCTCTTACAGAACTGCACCGTACTGCTGCTCTGCCTTTCCGGGCCACTGGCCGCCCAAAAGATCGCTCCCGGCGATCTGAAGCAGCTGCGGATCAGGGAAGACAGCCTGAAAGAGTATGCCTACTACCTCAATACGGACAGCCTTCCGCAGGACCGCATGGTATCGGACAGTATTTTCACCAAAACCCTCGTACGGGCCCTGCTGATCCGGAATTCATTCCTCTACCCCTTCGATTCCGTTCTCGGGATCTCAAAACGCTATGCACCGGACAGCAGCTTCCGGATCTTTACCTGGAACCTGAGCTACGATGACTATTACCACCGACAGCGCGGAGCCATCCAGCTCAGAACATCCGATGGGTCGCTAAAGCTGTTCCCGCTGCGGGATGTGTCGGAATTCACGGAACGCCCCGAGGATTCAGTGCGTACACGTTCAAACTGGATCGGAGCGGTCTATTATAATATCATCCGGACCCAATACCAGGGACGGAATTATTATACGCTGTTCGGTTTCGATGCCAATGGTGCCCAAAGCAGCATGAAATGGATGGAGGTGCTCACCTTCAATGAAAAGCGGGAACCGGTATTCGGCGGCCCCTTTTTCAGCTATGAAAAGGACTCCATACCCGGCCCGACCCGCCACCGATTCGGCATCGAATTCAAGAAAAATGCCCGGATCCTTTTGAATTATATACCCGATCTGGAAATGATCCTGGTCGACCATCTCATCTCCGAGACCGATCAGCCAGACCTGGCCTGGACACGCGTTCCGGACGGAGACCAGGAAGGATTCAAATGGGAGAACGGGAAATGGGTGCATGTCGACAAGGTTTTTACCTTCAAACTGGAGGATGGGCAGGCACCTGCGGAAATACCTATTTTCGACAATAAAGGAGGCCGTACGGACAAACTGCCTCCCAAACTCCCCAAAAATCAACTGGACCGTGAGAATCGGGAGAACTGAATCGAACTCCCCGGCTGTACCAACGGGAAATAGGATCGCCCTTCTTACATTCGCAGGATAAGCACCTGCCGTGAGCAGCCTCCAGAAGAATTACATTTACGAATCCGTCGCTGCCCTGTCAAGCCTGCTTTTTCCGCTGATCAGTTTTCCCTATCTCACCCAAACGCTGGGCCCGGCCGCCATCGGAACGGTCAATTACATCGATTTCCTTGCCGGTCTCATCATCGCCTTCACCAGTTTCGGGATTCCGCTGTTCGGAAAAAGGGAAACCGCCCGTTTGAGCGGACAACCGGCTCAGCAAGCAATGGTGTTGTCGCAGCTCACAGGGTTATGGACCCTGATCGGACTTATCGGTTGCTGTCTTTTTGTACTGTTCCTCCTGAATCACCCCTGGTTCGGGAACGAAGCGATGTTGATCGGACTCGGATGTATCCATATCCTTGCTACTATCCTGGCTGCCGACTGGTTTTTACAGGGCCGCGAGTCCTTTGGCTTCCTTGCCATTCGGAACATCGGTTTGCGAACCGCCGGTTTGATCGCACTGTTCCTGCTGGTCAGGGATCCCTCCGACCTCGTGACCTATTATGCCATCATCGTGTGCACGCAAGTGCTCACCGTGGCGATCAACTACACGATCATGCGACCGAAGGCCTCCGCCATGCATCCGGCCCGGGCCTGGAAAGAGCACAAGGGCATCCTGACCTATTTTTTCATCCTCTCCTCCTTCATCACCATCTACGATTTTACGGATACCGTTATCCTGGGATTGTTCCGCAGCGATGCCGCCGTGGGCTATTACACCGTTGCGATGAAACTGGTACGGATGTCGCTGGTCCTTATCCTGACCGCCAACACGATCATCTATCCCCGTATGGCACACGCCATCGCCGGTGCCGATGCGGACAAGGCACGTTTCCTCCTGCAACGGTCGATCGTACTGGTCATGACCCTGGCCGTCCCGGCCGGGGTGTTGTATCACACACTGGCTCCACAGCTCATTCAGGTGTTTGCCGGACCTGCCTTCACCGAATCGGTGGTTCTTGTACAATGGCTCGCCCCCCTGCCTCTTCTGATCGCCTGGAGCAACCTGTTTCTGCTGTATCACCTGTCTGCGGCCAGTGGCAGAACCAGCCTGTGGAAAGTGGTACTGGGGATATTCGCAATAAACCTCCTTGTGAACGCACTGCTCATTT
>JBJOMF010000027.1:0-3510 GCA_046052505.1 Bacteroidota bacterium
CAGAACCTGCCGGACGGAATAAAAAACAAAGTCATGAAAAAAAGCCTGCTAACCCTGCTGGTCATTGCGATCGCCTTGAACGGCTTCGCCCAGGACGTTCCCGGCCGCCACCGGATGCACCGGAAACCCGGAGTGCACGGCCGACCCGGAAAGAACCTCCAGCAACTGAACCTGACAACTGGCCAAAAGGAACAGTTCCGGAAAGAACGAGAGAGCTTCCGTAAAAGCATGGAAGACCTGAAGAAAAAGGACGACATCACCGTGAAGGAATGGCGTACCCGCATGGAAAAACTGCGGACCGAACACCGCGGCAAGATGGATAAGATCCTGACCCCAGAACAGAAGGACAAGGCCCGGAAACTACGGGAGGAAGAGCGGACACGCCGCCAGGACATGATGAAACAGCGCGGCGACCGGATGAAAAGCAAGCTGGGACTGACCGCGGACCAATCCGCCCGCATGGACCAGAACCGGCAGGAGATGATGAACAAGATGAAGGCCATCCGCGAAAATTCATCCCTCAGCCAGGACAAGAAGCGGGAGCAACTGCGGGAAGTGATGCAAAAGCAGCGCGAGTTCATGAAAGGGCTGCTGACCGATGAGCAGCAAAAGCAATTCCGCGAGATGCGTGCCCCCCGGCCTCCCCGTCACCGCGGCGGCCCTCCGCCACCTCCGAACGATTGATCCGTACACGATGCATACCCCACCCCGCCCCAGCGGGGTTTTTTTATCGTTACCTTTGTTACGGCCTGTTGTAAAACAGTCCGCCCCTTCATGAAAAAAAACAACCCTCACCCGTTCGGCAAATTTGCAGCCAAGAAAAGCAACGCGGCCAAAAAGGAATCGTTCCGCCAGGAAAAGCGACAGTTCAAAAAAGAACGACAGGAATCCATCGACCGACGAAAGCAGGAACGGGGATCCACCGCCAATAAGCCCCCCGTAACGATCCGACCCGCAGGCCCCCAGGCGATGCCTCTCAATAAGTTCATCGCCCATGCCGGTATTGCCGCCCGCCGCGAAGCCGCCGAATTGGTGAAGCAGGGACTCGTGAAAGTGAACGGTGCGGTGGTCACCCAACCCGGTCACAAGGTCACCGAAAAAGATGAAGTACGGGTGAACGGAAAACGCATCCAACCGGTGCGGGAACTGGTTTATATCCTCCTCAATAAACCAAAAGACTTCATCACGACCACAGACGACCCGAAAGGACGCAAGACCGTTCTCGACCTGATCAAGCGGGCCGTACCGCAGCGGATCTTCCCCGTGGGCCGGCTGGACCGCAATACAACCGGCGTTCTGTTACTCACAAACGATGGTGAACTGGCACAGCAACTCACCCACCCCAAACACGGCGTACGAAAAGTGTACCATGCTACGCTGGACCGTCCCCTGGAACGGGCTGATTTCGAGAAAATCCTTTCCGGGGTGATCCTCGAAGACGGTCCGGCAAGCGTGGATGTGCTGGCCTACGCCGACCTCAAAGACAAGACCCAGATTGGCATTGAGATACACAGCGGCCGGAACCGGATCGTACGGCGCATTTTCGAGCACCTCGGATATGATGTGAAAAATCTGGATCGGGTCACATTTGCCGGTCTGACCAAGAAGAACGTGGACCGCGGCAAGTGGCGTTTCCTCACCGAGCGTGAGATCCGCGACCTCAAATTCTTCAGTAAAGGTAAATGACCGGCCTGCCGATGATGAAGACCGCTTCGATCTGCATACAGGAAACGTCCGACTGGGTGGCATTGAACAAACCCTCCGGCCTGCTCTCGATACCCGACCGGGAAGGACGCGAGCCCTCCCTGAAGGACCACCTCAGGGCCACCTACGGCAGCATCTTCACCGTGCACCGGCTGGACCGAGATACCAGCGGCCTAATTGTATTTGCCCGGACGGAAAAGGCCCATAAGGAGCTGTCACGCCAATTCGAACACCGTGAAACGGAGAAAATATACCTGGGGCTAATCAGTGGATCGATACAGCCCTCCGCCGGCAGTATCCACGCACCGATCCTCGAACACCCCGCCCATAACGGCACCATGATCGTGCATCAATCGGGCAAGGAAGCACATACCGATTATGAGGTCCTGGAATCCTACGGCCCCTACAGCTGGGTGCAGTTCCGGATCCATACCGGCAGAACGCACCAGATACGGGTGCATATGAAGGACCTCGGCCGCCCGATCGTATGTGATCCGATCTATGGAAATGGAGAACCGGTCCGTGTTTCTGCGCTGAAGTCGCGGTACAAACTATCCAAAACCCTGGAAGAGGAACGCCCCATCCTTCAACGGTTGGCATTGCATGCCTACCGCCTTCGTTTTCTGGATCTGGACGGCCAGATGATTTCACTGGAAGCACCGCTTCCAAAAGACCTGCGCGCCACACTGCAACAACTCGAAAAAAATCGCAAGAACCGCTGATCAGACCAGTATTACGCGGGCTTCGATCGGCGAATTCATTCGTAACATCGCCGCCACCCCGCAGTATTTTTCGAGGGAAAGGTCTATCGCCTTCCGCACCTGCTCCTGATAGGCCGGAGCGGCCTTCACCCGGAACTCCACCGTGATGGTCCGGAAGACCCGGGGGTGCTCCTCGGTCTGATCAGCCTTCACATCGATCTCAAGTCCGTGCAGGGGAACCCGCATTTTTTGCAGGATATCGACCACATCGATTCCGGAGCAGGAGGCGATGGCCGACAGCAACAGAGCCTTGGGGCCAAAACCGTTCTTGCGACTCCCGTCGATCTTTATGGTATTGTGTCCGTGGTTTGAGGTGAATTCATGTCCCTGTTCCCAGGTGGTTACGGTATGGGTCATGGTGTAGCGGGGATTTCGTGTTTCTTGTCGTTTGATACATTCTCCAGGGTCCAGGGGATGACCCGCTCAAAAGGATGGGCCCGTTCCGAGCAGGCCGGCTTGTTGCAGATCCTGCAGGAGAACGGAAGGCACCCGTCCGAGTGGACGAACAATTCGATGGCATCCCCGTACGCATTCCGAATGATCTGACCAAGCGTATCGATCTCCCGGTGCGCCTCATGCACATTGATGTACCAGGGAACGGTGAGGTGACAGTCGACGTGGAGTACGGAACCGTACTTGATCACTCGGAGATTGTGCAGGTCGATCCAATTTTCCTGGCGGTTGCGGTTCAGCAGGTGCACAAGTTTTTCGAGCAGCTCCGTGTCGGCCTCATCCATGATACCGGCGATGGAACTGCGAATGATCTGATAGCCCGTATAAACGATGAAGATCCCGAACCCGATGGCCACCACACTGTCCACCCAGGCCCATCCGGTGAGATACAACAGGGCCAGACCCGCGATCACACCCAGGGTGGAATACGTGTCGGTCTGCAGGTGTTTGCCACTGGCCACAAGGGCCGCAGATCGGTTCTGTTTTCCGGTTCGCAGGCAGTAAATGCCCAACAGGAAGTTGATCAGGGCGGTGGCGGCAATCAGCAGCATGCCGAAGTCGATCCGATGCAAGGCTACCGGATGGAGCAAGT
>JBJOMF010000028.1:0-2954 GCA_046052505.1 Bacteroidota bacterium
GAGCGCGAGGCGGAAGACCTGATCAGCAAGTTCATGCAGAACCGAAAAGTATGCTGCCTCGAGATCGCCGAGGTGAACCCCACCCTTGATAAGGAGAATCTCATGAGTGAGATCGCCTTTCACATCCTGCAACGCAGCGTGAACGTGCTGTTGATGAATTGACCATGCGCCTCCCCTCCTTCCTGTTTTCGGCAGTCTTTGTCCTATCCTGTTTGGATGGCCCCTGCCAGCGTACCTACGAGGATACGCTCGCCGGACATCGTGCCCTGTACGTGAGAACGCATGAAGTGGTAACGGGTGCGGATCGTACCCACTTGCGTTTTTTCCCGATCGATCCCCTGTACAGAGTGTTCGCCCGCTGTGAACGCCTGTACGAGACCCCCTGGTTCGACCTTCCCACCTCCGGCACGATCACCAAATCATACCGGGAATACGCGTATCTCTATTTCCGCATCGGTGATGCCAACCTGCGCCTCACGGTCTATCAATCAGCCTCCCTGCTCAGGGACAGCACATACAGGGACTACCTCCTGATACCTTTTACCGATCTGACCTCGGGCTTTTTGAGCTACGACAATGGCCGCTACCTGGATGCATCGGTTCCTGACCTGGAGCGCCCCTATGTAGAACTTGACTTCAACAAAGCCTATAACCCTTACTGCGCGTACGTGACCGGAACCTATAACTGTCCGATCCCGCCACGGGAGAATGACCTGCCCGTTGCGATCCGGGCGGGAGAAATGCGCTTTGAGAGACATCACTGACCCACTGACCCAAAAGAACGACGCATCCCCTCTTGGAAAGACACGGGGGCAAACTCGAGCATCTGCTGCGCCTTTTCGGTCAGGAATCCGGTGACAGGTGGACGAAGCGCCGGCTCCTTAAGCTCATCCGTAGCCACCGGCTGGATATACCCGGTGTCCTTACCCATAAATGCGGCGATCCGGCAGCCCATATCATAAGGGGTCAACGTTTCGGAGCCTGACAAGTGAAAGATTCCGGTTGCCCGCCGCTCCAAAAGCGCGATAAGTCCGGCAGCCAGGTCTTCCACATAAGTCGGCGTTCGAACCTGATCGTTCGCCAGCCGGATGGATTCTCCCGCTACCAGCCGATCGCGAACCCTCCAGAGTAGATTGCTTCTGCCAGCTACGGGACGGCCGTACACCAATGCGGTCCGGGCGATCGACCAGGGGCCCGGATAAGCTGCTACCTGCTGTTCGGCAAGCCACTTCGTCCGCCCGTAGTGATTCACCGGGTCGGGGCGATCAGTTTCCGCATAGGGACCGCTGCGACCATTGAACACGAAATCGGTAGATAAAAAAAGAAAGGTCGATCGGAACTTGCTGGCATGTAGCAGCAGATTCCGGGTGCCCTCCACATTCACCCGATCGGCTGCCGCGGTATCCCGGGCACAAAGGTCCGGCTGCGAAAGTGCGGCTGCGTGTATGATCACTTCCGGTCGGAACGCCTCAAAGTGGCGCAGAACCGAAGCCGGGTCTGTAATATCCATCCGGGAAAAGCAGGGCAACAAAGACGCAGGAGCTTCACCCCGACCTGTAGCCAGTAACTCATGGCCGGCCGACAACAACCGGGGGGCCAAGTAGTGACCGATAAAGCCACTGGCTCCTGTGAGAAGTATTCGCATGACCGGCAAGTTCGCAAAAAAAGAACCCCGGACCTGCCGGGGTTCGATCGAATTGATTGAAGTGTCCTTAATTTGACTGGCCCCGGTATTCCATGCCGAGATGATACATGGTGAACGACCAGATGTCGGCCGCTTCGTCGATCGTTTTCCCGGTAGGCTTTCCGGCACCATGGCCCGCATCCGTCTCGATACGGATCAGCACCGGATGGGTACCGGAATGGCACTCTTGCAAGCGCGACGCGAATTTAAAGGAGTGGGCCGGCACGACCCGGTCATCATGATCGGCCGTAGTGACTAGCGTAGCGGGATAGGACGTGCCGGGTTTCAGGTTGTGATAGGGCGAGTAAGCCCGCAGGTTCCTGAAATGCACCAGACTATCCGGATTTCCGTACTCCACCATCCAACCCCAGCCCACCGTGAACCGGTGATACCGGATCATATCCATCACCCCGACAGCGGGAAGTGCCACCTTAAACAGATCGGGCCGCTGTGTCATCACCGCGCCAACGAGCAGTCCGCCATTGCTGCCTCCCCGGATGGCGATCTTGGAAGGTTGGGTGTATTTTTCGCGGATGAGAAATTCCGCAGCCGCGATGAAATCATCGAATACGTTCTGCTTATTGGTCAACATACCTGCCTGGTGCCAGCGTTCCCCGTACTCGCTTCCGCCCCGCAGGTTCACGGATACATAGATACCCCCCTGTTCGATGAAAAAGGCATTGCTCGTACTAAAGGAGGGCGTAATGGAAATATTGAAGCCCCCGTATCCGTACAGGAGTACCGGATTGTTCCCGTTCCGGACCATCCCCTTGCGGTAGGTGATGAACATCGGAATGCGGGTGCTGTCCTTGCTGCGGAAGAAAAGCTGCTCGGTCACGAAATCGTCGGTCTTGATACGTACTTCCGTTCGGCGGAACAGTATGGACTGGCCGGTAGCCAGGTTGTACCGGTAAATGGTCGGCGGGCTGTTGAACGATGAATAGGTGTAAAACAGCTCCTTGTCGGTCCGTTCCCCGCCGAACCCATTGGCGGTTCCGATGCCAGGCAGTTTCACCTCCCGGACCAGACGGCCCTCATAGGTATACTGGTATACCCGGGTCGCAGCATCTTTGAGATAAGAAGCGAACAGGTACCCACCGCAGGACGTCACATCCTGAAGGGCCATGTCCTTTCGTTCAGGGATCACCACGCGCCAACCATTTCTCATTATCCGCTCCTCCAATTCGGCGGAGGCTTTGCGGCGGTCCTGATCGGTATACTTGTCAGCGATCATTACCTTGACCATCTTCTCCAGTTCCTCCTCCCGGTC
>JBJOMF010000029.1:0-2768 GCA_046052505.1 Bacteroidota bacterium
CCTGAACCTCCGATTCATGACCATCTCCCTTATTGTTGCAGCGGCCACCAACCATGTTATAGGGTTGGGCGGTGTCATGCCCTGGCATCTTCCCAACGATCTCAGGCATTTCAAGAATATCACATGGGGTTTGCCCATCATCATGGGCCGGAAGACCTACGAGTCGCTGGGCAAGCCGCTTTCCGGAAGAAAAAACATCGTGATCACGCGTCAGCCGGGCTGGCAGGCTTCCGGCACTGTGGTAGTGCGGAGCGTGGAAGATGCCCTGTTCGTCGCCCATCAGGCGGATGCGAACGAGGTGATGGTCATCGGTGGCGGCGAGATCTACCGTGCCTTCTTCGATCGTGCCCAACGCATCTACCTGACACGGGTGGAGGCTGAGCCGGATGGGGACGTGTTCTTCCCCAAACTGGACCCCGGGCAATGGCAACTCGCAAGTCAACGCAACCATGAGGCCGATGCGCGAAATGCATTCAACCATTCGTTCCAGGTCTGGGAGCGGATCTGAGACACATGTACGGCCCCTTCAAAATAGCATCCGCGTACCTGTCACATTGGTTGCAGGCATCCAGCCGCCGCGGTCACGGCATCCATTCCCCCTGGGTCTATTCGCTGGTTCGGGAGGTGTGCTGCGATCGCACCAACTATGAGGCCTATACGGAAGTGGAGACGCTGCGGCAGCACCTTTTGAACGATTGCCGGATCGTTCCCGTAAACGACTATGGGGCGGGATCGGCACATACCGGCCGTTCAAGCCGATCGGTGCGATCGATCGCGCGAACTGCCGTAAAGTCGCGCCGCTATGGGCAGCTCCTGTTTCGGTTGGCCCGGTATGCCAACGCACGTTCCATACTGGAGCTGGGTACGTCGCTCGGTATCACCACATCATATTTCGCCCGCTCCGCTGCGGATACCCGGGTCGTTACGCTGGAAGGCGCTCCCGCGATCGCGGCCATCGCCCGTGAACACCTGGACCGGCTTCCGGGCAGGCAGGTGACCTTACTGGAGGGATGTTTCGAGGATACACTCGATCGGGCTTTGGGACTGCTGGGGGCGGTGGACCTGGCTTTTGTCGACGGAGACCATCGCCGGGATGCCACCCTTGCCAATGTCCGCTCAATTATGGCCTATCTGAGGGAGGATTCGGTTCTCGTGCTCGATGACATACACTGGAGCCGGGGCATGGAGGAAGCCTGGCAGTCGATCAAGGGCTGGCCTGAAGTGCGGTGCACGGTCGATCTGTTCTTCATCGGGATCGTTTCGTTCCGATCCTCTTTCCACGAGAAGCAGCATTACAGGGTCCGTTTCTGAGGGTTGGGATTCGATGCCAAAAGGAAGAAAGATCGGAAGCCTCACCGGCCGGCACCAACTGTAAAATCAATATCTTCACGGGCGTCAATTCCACATCACAACATCCCTACTTTATGACCTTAGGTATACTGAAAGAATACCATCCGGAAAACCGGGTATCCCTGCTGGCCGAGGCGGTCGCCTCCCTGACCAAAAAAGGGGTTCGGCTGCTGGTGGAACAGGGAGCGGGTGAGAGGGCCTACTGTACGGACGCAGACTATGAAAAGGCCGGTGCAACCGTCATGGGTCGTTCTGAAGTCCTCGCTGCCTCCGACCTTCTTTTGTCGATACACCAGCCTGCTGCTGCCGATATCATGACCTTGGAGGGACGCAACGCATCGGTGGTGCTCATCGGGGTTTTTCAGCCCTTGTACAATCAGTCGCTGATGAAGGAATGGGCGGCGACAGGATTGACCGTTTTTTCGCTGGACATGCTTCCCCGTACCACCCGGGCCCAGTCGATGGACGTATTGAGTTCGCAGGCGAACATCGCCGGTTACAAGGCGGTGCTGGCCGCCGCCAATGCATACGGCAGGTATTTTCCCATGTTCATGACGGCTGCAGGCAGTATCGCGCCTGCGAAAGTACTTATCCTCGGTGCCGGCGTGGCCGGTTTACAGGCCATAGCCACCGCCCGACGACTCGGTGCAGTGGTAGAGGTGTTCGATACCCGTCCTGCCGTAAAGGAAGAAGTGATGAGCCTGGGTGCAAAGTTCATTGAGGTGCAAGGGGCTGCCGATGCCAGCAAGGCCGGTGGGTACGCCGTGGAGCAGTCGGAGGAGTTCATGCAGCGTCAGCAGGAGAAGATCGCCGATTCGGCGGCCAAGGCCGATATCGTGGTCACTACGGCGCAGATACCCGGCAAGAAGGCGCCGGTATTGCTTCCCGCAGACATGATCGCAAGGATGCGCAACGGGTCCGTCATCGTCGACCTGGCAGCCGCTACGGGCGGAAACACTGCGTTTACCAAAAATAACGAGACGGTTGTCGTTAACGGCGTCACCATCATCGGTCAGTCCAATCTGCCTGCGACCATGCCTTCGGATGCCAGCAAATTGTACGGAAAGAACATCCTCCATTTTCTGCAGCTCCTCATCGACAAGGATGGGCAACTGCACCTCAATTGGGAGGATGATCTGGTCCGGGGCTCCTGTATCGCGCACGGCGGTACGATCACCCATGAACGTTTAAAACACTGATATGGAATCCATTCTCGGCTGGATCGCCGAACACCAGCAGATCCTCTACATCGTCATCCTCATGATCTTCGTGGGGGTGGAGGTCATTGGCCATGTGCCCAGCGTGTTGCACACCCCACTGATGAGCGGCGCCAACGCCATCCACGGGGTGGTGATCATCGGGGCGATCATCGTCATGGGTAAGGCGGAAGCCGATAATTATGTGGCCCTGGGGATCGG
>JBJOMF010000030.1:0-13729 GCA_046052505.1 Bacteroidota bacterium
GTGTTAACGGGATCGCCCGAAAGGTCGACTTCAATGTATTTTCCGGGGATTCGACTGCTTTTCGTTCGCTTTTGGTTCCCGGGAGGTCGCAAGCGGATTAAATCGGTACCTTGTTCTCAAATCACTGTTTATGGAACGTGGGTGGGATCCGGATGTAAAGAGATTCCTGTTGCGGGTCCTGCATACCGTATCACTGGGACTTCTCTGGCTGTTCGGCTGTGCGACAGTGGGGATCTATCAGGGTATGGCCTATCCGGCCGACGGACGGCCCTTGTGGTATACCATTCTTTTTTATCTGGCCATGATCGGTACCGGTGCCTGGCTGGCACTGCACCTGCATCACCGCTGGAAGAATAAGATCTGAATTGGCAGTGAGATACCGATACCGTTTTCCAAATGACTCCTCTGGCAGATCGATTTCCTTTGAACGAACTGCCGGGTCGTTCACTCCGTTCTGCAAATGGATCGTGATCACCGGCACGCTGCTGGTCTGGCTGATCAAGTTCGGTATCCGCCCGCTGAACCTCTTCAATGAGCCGGTCCGATTCCTGCTGGGGATCGCTCCCAACCTGTTGGGATCTTTTCTTATTCCCTTCGCCGCCTATTGGTTCTTTACCGGTCGGGACCATTTGCTGGCCCGCCTGTTCAAGATCCGTACAGCATTCGATCTGCATCTGGTATGCCTTCTGGCATTCGGCCTGCTGGTGTTGAATGAATACCTGCAACAGATCCCTGTCTTTGGGCGCACATTCGATCCGTTCGATATCCTTTTTTCGGCTTTCGGTCTGACCTTGGCGGCCCGCTGCTTCCCGTATTTGTTTCGCCGGTTTCGTTCCGGGTTCCGGGAATACCGGTGATCAGTGGCGGCAATCATCCGCATGTGCCTGGTTGTGCAGGCGGCAGGATCGGTAGTTCAGTACATGAGCGGCTACGATCAGGATCACGGCGGGCAGCAACAGCCAGGTAGCATAATGAATGATGAATTGCTTCAGCACAAGAAAGACGAATCCCAGGTAGAACAGACCCAGCGGTACCCCGCTGTGATGGTGCTTCCGATAGCCATGCCAAAGGGAAAACGTGCCGATCGCGAGGGCCAGTGCGATCATTCCCACTTCAAAGCCCGTATGGTGCAGGATGTTGATCCCGAACAGGGGCAGGCTGCTGAGGAACAGTGGCAGCAAGGCACAATGGATGGCACAGGCCAAGGAGGCTCCGATGCCCAGCGCATCCCAGTTGATTTGCCATTTCATGGGGGAACGAAAGTATAAAATTGTAACGATGTTGCAAAATACAGGTCGGGCCTGCCCTACCTTTGCCATTCAATCAGACCTATGTCACGAAAAGCCTGGATCAATCTCGGTTTTTTCACGGTGCTGGCCCTGCTCTTCTATTTTGTGATGGCCTGGGTCATTCCCGGCTACACGAAAAAGAAGGTCGCCCCCGTCAGCTTCGTCAGGCCGTTCCGTTTCATCGATCAGGATGGCCGACCGGTAACGGATAGCGATCTGAAAGGGACCGTCTATGTAGCCGGATATTTTTTCACAAGTTGCAAGGGGATCTGTCCCAAGATGAACAATCACATCCGTCTGGTCTATGATGCTCTTCGCACTGAGCCGGATTTTCGGATCCTGGCCCATACCTGCGATCCGGAAACGGACTCCGTACCTGTGCTGCGCCGATTTGCGGATTCCATGCAGGTTGATACGCGCAAATGGACCTTCCTCACCGGACGCAAGGACAGCCTGTATCAGACCGCTCGTATCAGCTATACCATCGACGATCCGGCCAACAACCTCAAGAGCCTGGAAGACGATTTTCTCCATACGCAGTTCTGGGCCCTGATCGACCGGAACGGTGATGTCCGAAAGGTATATGACGGACTCAGGGAAAGCGAGGTAAAAAAAATGATCCGCGATGCCCGTAAACTTCTCAAGGAAACCCCTGATCCATGATCAGCCGGACCGATAACAGCTCAGAGGGTCAGATCCTTCGTACCCTCCGGCGTCACGGGCTCAGTGTTACGCAAACCCGTCGACGTATCCTCCGTCTCTTTCTGGAGCAGAGCGGTGCGCTGGCCCATGGCGATATCGAGAAACGGATCGGCGGTGGGATCGACCGGGTCACCTTGTACCGTACCCTGCAGCGGTTCACCGAGAAGGGGATCATTCATGCCATACCAACGCCCGATAATGCCATCCGGTATGCTTTATGCCGTGAAGAGTGCGAGGAAGGACATCATCACGATCATCACATTCACTTTTTCTGCACCTGTTGCCGTAAGACCTATTGTCTGGACGACGTGGTCACACCCGATATACGGATGCCCCGTGGCTACCGTACCGAGCAGGTAGAGGTATTGGTGCAAGGGGTCTGCCGTTCGTGCAGCGCCTGAGAGAAAGATCCGGGTGGACGTTTCAGGATGCGATGGCCTGCATCTCCTGTCTTACGAATTGCATGAGGGAACGGATGTGTTCCGGGGAGAGGTCGAACTCGAGGCCAGCCGCACGGAACAGCTCCGGAAGCTTTTTTGTGCCTCCCGCCTCCAGAGCACGGCTGTAATTTCTCAGTGCCGCGGCCGGGTCCTTCTTGTATTGTTGCCACAGCCCGATCGCCCCCAGTTGCGCGATACCGTACTCGATATAATAGAAGGGAACCTCAAAGAGGTGCAGCTGCCGTTGCCAGGCCCAGGCCCGGTACTCTTCCAGGCCGCTGACATCGATCGCCGATGACGTGAAACGGTCCAGGCTGTCCATCCAGGCAGCGGTACGTTCAGCTTCCGAGTGATGCGGGTGTTCATAGATCCAATGCTGGAACCGGTCGATCGTTGCGATCCAGGGGAAGATGGTGATGACGCGCTCGAGCTGCTGTTCCCGTGCCCGCTGCAGTTCGGTCGGATCCGGAAAGAACACCGACCAGTGGTCCATACTGAAGAGTTCCATGGCCATACTGGCCACCTCGGCGATCTCCGTCGGGTATTCCTTAAAACCAGTCAGTTCCAGTTCATGTGTCAGGAAGGAATGAATCGCGTGTCCTCCTTCATGGACCATTGTGGTCACATCATCAAGGGTCCCTGCCGCATTCATGAAAATGAAGGGGGCTCCGGTTTCTGCAAGGGGACAGTTATAGCCACCCGGGGCTTTACCCTTCCGGCTTTCCAGGTCCAGATGACCCAGTTCACGCATCTTTTTCAGGCAGGCAGCGAAGAAGGGGGATAGCCGTTCAAAACAATCGATGGTCTTTACGGTGAGTTCGGTACCGCTAGTGAACGGACGAAGGGGAGTGATTCCCGCCGGTTCAGCCTCGAGATCCCAGGGGCGCAGGACGGCTACCCCCAGTTTTTCCTTCTTGGCGGCATACAGCTCATCGACCAGCGGCATCACATACCGATGTACCGCTTCGTGGAAACGGAAGCAATCCTCTTTCGTATAATCGAACCGGCCGAGTTCGGTAAACCGATAATCACGGTAATTCCCGAATCCCGCATTCAGGGCTACCTGATGGCGCTTTTCCAACAGTCGGGTGAATAGGGTGTTCAATTCCGCTTTGTCCTGCAACCGTCGCCGGCCGATCTTATGATACACGGATTCCCGCAGCCCACGATCAGGATCCTCGAGAAAGCGGGCTGCCTGTTGCAGGGTGTATTCCTGTCCGCCCACTTCAACGGTCATCTTTCCGGCGATCACGCCGAACTGCTGCTGCATCACATTCAGGTCGGCCTGCAGAGTGATATTGGCCTCCCGGAAGAGGTCAATGTTCTTTCGCACGTTGCGCAGGTAGGTTTCATATTTGCTGCTTTCCAATGCTGCCGTAAAGGGACAGTCGATCAGTTTGCGGTTCAGCCGGTCGGCTACCGGCTGAATCTTGGGCTGGATCTCCAGCATGAAATAGTTGAAAGCCGCTTCCAGCTCCTTGTTCTCGGTATCGCAGGTCATCCGGATCTGTCGCCAGCAGGCATCTTCGCTGATGGCCGCTTCCAGTTCACTGGCATCCCGAAGCCACTGCTCCAATTCGGATACCGATCCGATGGGCCGGGCTTCCAGTTCGGTAAAGAACGGTTCGAGACGGTCCCATCCGGTCAGGGTGAAGCCGGCCGGAAGAAAATGACGGGGGCGTTTTTGGATATCGGCCGAGTGCATACGTCGGAAGAAAGGGTTTGTGGCAACGGTTGACCGACGGGTCAGGAGGCGGTATCAGGGTTCTCCTCGCTTTCGTCGGCTTGCTCAGGAAGTTTGATCTCGATCTTGTTTTGGGTCAGGATCTCGTACCACTTCACCATTTTTCGCATGTCACTGGCGTACACGCGCTCGAAATCCATATCGGGGTATACCTTTTTGAAGTAGGATTTGACGGCGGCCGCATCCTTCTCATCCGGGCGTTTTTCCCCGGAACGTCCCATAGTATGAAATACGTCGGCCAGGTTCACATTGTCACGGATCGTGTACACTTCGATGCTTTCCAGCTGGGTGAATCCATGGACCCTGGACGACACGAATCGCGTGCTGCCGTCTTCCACTGACCGCACGATGGCACCATCCGTTTTGCTCGAAATGAGCTCAAAAAGTCCCGGTAATCCGGTCACGGCAACGAGTTTCTGGTATTCCATAATCCTAACTTTGTAAGGGCTGCAAGATACAGGTATGCCGCAAAAAAACATGCTGGCCAGCGAACGATATCTCCTGTTTCGGCGTCCAATAATAGCCCGTTTTTAATGCTTTAACACCTTACTATGAAACAAATGCTCTTCCTGTGTGCCTTTATGATGCTGTCAGGTTCCCTGTTGGCCCAGCCGGGGGGTGGATTCAACCGCCGGAGTCCCGAGGAGCGGGCAGCAGCCATACACCAGAAGCTGGATAGTGCTTTCAAACTGGAGGCAGTGAAGCTTTCCGTACTCGATACGGCCCTTACCGCCCTGTACAAGGCGCAGGATGACAAACGACGTGAGCTGATGTCCGGTGGCGGCTTCCCCGATCGGGAGACCATCCAGGCCGAGATGAAAAAATTCTCTGATGCCCAGGATGAGATCCTCAAAGCGGTGCTGACCGAGGAGCAGTTCGGTATTTGGAAGGAAAAGATACAGCCTGCCATGCGTCCGCAACGTCCGGGCGGAGGCCCCCCGGGTGGCGGACAATAAGGCACCTCCTGGCGCCAGAGCGGAATTTCTTGGCATTCTTCGTCTGCATACTAAATCGTAGCGAATCCTTCAACGGCCATGTCATCAAACCCCGGAACCGTAGCGGACTATCTCGCATCCTTGCCGCCCGACCGGCGGCAAACCATCTCGGCAATTCGCTCGGTCATCCTGAAACACCTGCCACCCGGATTTCAGGAATGCATCCAATATGGGATGATCGCCTATGTTGTACCCCATCAACGCTATCCCTCCGGGTACCATGTCAACCCGAAGGAGCCCCTTCCGTTCCTGAGCCTGGCCTCTCAGAAAAGCCACATCGCCTTATATCATATGGCACTATACGCGGATCCGGTACTGATGGACTGGTTCATGGCGTCCTATGTCAAAGCGGGTGTTGGCAAGCCGGACATCGGGAAATCCTGTATTCGCTTCAAAAATCCGGAACGAATTCCATTGGCGTTGATCGGTGATCTGGTTTCCCGGGTTTCAGTGGCGGATTGGATCGGCCGGTATGAGACGATGCGTAAGCGGGAGTAGGGTGGAATCAGAGGGTTCCGTACAAACGCCAGGCTTCCTTCTTGTCGAACAGCCGGGTGCCCTCGTTCAGGGTGGCCGCAGTTCCGCAGGCTACCCCGAATTTCAGGGCCTCCTCCCAATTCCGGCCCTGAAGCAGTGAATAAGTGATGCCGGCAACCATGCTGTCCCCTGCTCCAACGGTACTTCGTTTCTCCACATCCGGTGCGCCGGAAAAATGGCGTTCCTCCCGGGTCACCAACCAGGCGCCCTTTGCGCCCATGGAAACGACAATCACCTCTGCATAGCCGTCCACGATCGCCTGATGAGCGGCGTGTGGTACTTCCGAAGGGTCCAGCCATCCGATGCCCAGCATACGGCACAATTCCCCGATATTGGGTTTGATCAGGAAAGCATGCTTGCCCTGAAGTGCCTGCAGGGCCGGCCCGCTGGTATCAACGATGCAACGGGCACCCACAGCTGCCGCGTTCTTGACGATCAATCCGTAAAAATAATCCGGTAGTCCGGGTGGCAGGCTCCCGCTGGCCACTACGTAAGTCGGCGAGAAGGCCCGGATCTGGTCGATCAGCGATTTGACGGTCTCTTCGTGTACCGTACGTCCGGGAAAGGTGAAGCGAAATTGCCGGTTGGTTGACCGCTCCACCACGACCCAATTCTCGCGGGTCTCCACGTTCGTGTCTACCGCATGGAACAGGATGTCTTCTGCCTTGAGCAGGGAGCAGAGCATGTTCCCGTTGTGACCACCTGCGGGAAACAGGGCTACGCTCGGGGTATCCAGTTTTTTCAGCGCCTTGCTCACGTTGATCCCGCCGCCTCCGGGCTCGTTCACCACCTCGGTGCAGCGGAGTTTGCTGTCCGGTTTCAGCTCTTCGGCAGTTGTGCTTTTGTCGATGCAGGGGTTGAGGGTAACGGTCAGGATCATATCGAGGGGGCTAGCGGCTTTTCACTTCATCGAAACGCTGATCGTAATCGCTGCGCAGGGTTCCCATGAGGCGATCCCAGATCAGGAAGTACAGCCCGTAATTTCCTTTGAAGTATTGGTGGTGCTGGTTGTGGTTCACGGACGTATTGATCCATTTACCGATCCAGTGGCGCGAAAAGCCCCGTGGATACAGCTCCCATCCGAGGTGGCCGTACACATTATACAGGATCATGAACAGGAAAAAGAAAAGCAGGTGGTAGAGGTGCACAGGCATCAGAAACACGAAGACCACGAAAATCCCTGCCTCCACGGCTGCCTCCAGCGGGTGAAAAGCATAGGCTGCAAAGGGGCTCGGGTTGGTGGAACGGTGGTGAACCAGGTGAACCGCGCGGAACAGGGCCGGATGATGCATCAACCGGTGCATCCAGTAGAAGTACGTATCATGGATCAAGGCCATCAGCGGGAACGCCATCCAGAACCAGGTGCGTGAGTGAGCGGAGAGGTCGGTATAAAATTGCGTGTGTTGTTTCAGACCGGGGTTGCCAAGCAGGGTACTGGGTACGAGGGCCAGAATGCAGATGGACAGCAACGAAAATCCGATCTCACGGGCATAATCGATCGTTCGCGGAAAGCGTTGCTGGATCTTTTTGGCGAACAGGGTCCTTCGCAGCCACACGTACCAGATCAGAAAAGCAAGCGTGGTAATGATCAGGTAGCGGAGGCCGATGATGGAGCAGCTTCGGAAATAGGCGGTCCAGTTCATGACACAAAATTAATGCGCTTCCAGCCAGTTGGTCCCTTCCCCGCATGCGGCCACCACAGGTACGTTATTCGGCAATGGGAGGGCTTGCTGCATATTCTCGATGATCAGCGGCTTGAGTTCTTTCACCTCTGCCTTGACCGCATCGAATATCAGTTCATCGTGTACCTGGAGGACCATCCGACTTTTCATCCGTTCTTTTTTCATGGCCCGATGTACCCGGATCATGGCGAGTTTGATCATATCAGCGGCGGTGCCCTGTATCGGGGAATTGATCGCGTTTCGTTCAGCGAATCCGCGAACGGTGAAATTCGCGGAGTTGATGTCCCGCAGCCAGCGCTTCCGGCCCATCAGGGTTTGCACGTAGCCTTGTTCCCGAGCGAAATTGATGGTTCGGTCCATGTATTGCTGGATCCCTGCGAACTGCTTCTTGTAATTGTCTATGATCTCTTTGGCTTCGGTACGGGTGATCCCCAGGTTATCTGCCAGTCCAAAAGCCCCCTGACCATATATGATGCCGAAATTGACGCTCTTCGCTTTGTAGCGCATCTCCTTGGTCACTTCCTCCATCCGAACATTATAGACCCTTGCGGCAGTGGCCGTATGGATATCGATGTCATCGCGGAAGGCCTGACACATATTCTCATCGCCGCTGATCGCAGCGACGATGCGCAGTTCGATCTGGGAGTAATCGGCCGAAAGCAGTACATGGTCCTTGTCACGCGGTATGAAGGCTTTCCGGATCTCCTTGCCGCGCTCGGTACGGACAGGGATGTTCTGCAGGTTCGGGTTGTTGCTGGCGAGCCGTCCGGTTACTGCCACGGCCTGCCCGTAGCTGGTATGCACCCGTCCGGTTTTCCGGTTGATCAGTTGCGGCAGCGCTTCGACGTACGTGGATCGAAGTTTGGTGAGCTCCCGGAAGGTAAGGATATCATTCACGATGGTGTTTCCGCGTGCTGCCAGCTTCAGAAGTACGTCCTCTCCGGTCTGGTATTGTCCGGTCCGCGTTTTCTTTGCTCCGGTGTCGAGCTTCAATCGATCAAAGAGCACTTCGCCCAGTTGTTTGGGAGAGGCCAGATTGAAGCGGACGCCTGCCTGTTGGTATACGCTTTCTTCCGCTTCCCTTGCCTGAACGTCGAGCTCGGCAGCATAGCGGTTCAGAAAATCGACATCTACGCGGATGCCTTCATATTCCATATCGACCAAAACCTTTACCAGGGGGTTCTCCACCTGCGCGAACACCTGTTCCACGGCCTTTTCCTTCAGTTGCGGTTCCAGTACCTGTTTGAGCTGCAGGGTGATGTCCGCATCCTCTCCGGCATATTCCTTTATCTTTTCGAGGTCCACCTCGCGCATCGTCCCCTGATTCTTACCTTTCTTTCCGATCAGGTCCTCGATAGGTACGGGTTCGTATTGAAGATAGGTTTCGCTGAGCTGGTCCATGCTTCGTTTCCCCTCGGGGTCCACCACATAATGGGCCAGCAGGGTATCAAATACCTGTCCGGCAGGTTCCACGCCGTACCATTTCAATACGAGCAGGTCAAATTTCGTATTGTGTCCGATCCAGGTGATGCCGGCATCGTTGAACAGGGGCTGGAATACGGCGAGGATCTTTGCGGTCTCGGACGGACCGGGGGGACAGGGAACATACCAGGCTTCTCCGGGCCGCACGGAAAAGCTCATCCCGACCAGTTCCGTGTCATTGGCATCAACTCCCGTGGTTTCCGTATCGAAGCAGATCTCCCGAAAGGATTGCAGCTTGCGTACCAGGTCCTCGAGGGCGGGGATCCCCAGTACGGCCTCATAGTGGTGCGGGGTGTCTTTAATCGTGCGTAGGGGGCCATCGGGAACTATTGGGGGCAGGGTCTTGTCGGCAGGTGTCTCGATGATATTTCCGAAGAGATCGGTTTGTATACCGGTTGGTATCGGCTTCTCCACGACTGAACGCGCGGGTGTGGCCGGGATGAACTCGTCGCCGAGCAGCCGCTTGCCGAGGGTGCGGAATTCGAGTTCGGAAAAGATCTCTTTGAGCTTTTCCCTGTCCCAGTCACGCAGCCGGAAATCCTCCTCGTGAAATTCGACCGGGGCATTGGTCATGATGGTGGCCAGTTTTTTGGACAGGAGGGCCATCTCTTTTCCCTTACGCACCTTCTCACCCATGGCGCCTTTGATCTGTTCGGCATGTTCGAGCGTATTTTCCAGCGATCCGTATTCGGTGAGGAATTTTGCAGCGGTTTTTTCTCCCACGCCGGGGATCCCCGGAATGTTATCGACGGAATCGCCCATCATGCCCAGCATGTCAACGACCTGGCCAACATGGGATATGCCCCAGCGGGCACAGACCTCTTCCGGGCCCAGGAGCTCCACCTCGTTGCCCTGGTAGCCCGGTTTATAGATGCGCACCTTTTCGGTGACCAGTTGGCCGTAATCCTTGTCGGGGGTGACCATAAACACGTCATATCCGGCCTTCTCGGCCTGCCGACTTAGCGTGCCGATCACGTCGTCGGCCTCATAGCCGTCAACCGCAATGATGGGAATGTTGAATCCTTCTATGATCCGTTTGATGTCGGGTACGGCGGCGCTGATGTCTTCCGGTGTTTCCTGGCGGTTGGCTTTATAGTCCGCAAAGTCCGTATGACGTTCGGTCGGGGCGGCCGTGTCGAAACAAACGGCCATGTGGGAGGGCTTTTGTTTGTTGATCAGATCGATCAGGGCATTCGTGAACCCGAACTGGGCGTTGGTATTTTTGCCTTTCGAATTGAGCCTGGGGTTACGGATCAGGGCGTAGTAGGCCCGGAAGACCAGTGCGAAGGCATCGATCAGAAAGACCCGTTTATCGGTGCGTTCCATGGGCCGAAGTTACTGAAATCAAAGGGCCGGGTTATGCAACTAAAATGCCCATCCGCAGGGGGATGGGCATCGGGTCTATTTCGTTGATAGTCGTTCAGGGATTGGAGGCGGTCACTTTTTTCATGCTGTCCACTACCTGGATGGCATAGGTCTTCATTTCGGGTTCCTGCCGGGTCATGAAGTTCAGGTACAGGGCAAAGAAAAGCATGTTGAAGGCGATGAAGTTGACGACCTTACGGGTCCGATTGGTTTTCATGTCAATGAATTTTCAAGTTAGTCGAATGGGTTGTTGTTCTGTTCAGGATTTGGATCTCGTTGGTATCGCTAAAGTATCTTACCCCTGAGGGGGAAACAATTTTTAGATCATTTAAATGGCCCGCACAGGAAAAACTACCCGTGGTCCTATCGTAGAACTACGTAGTTGTCCTTTATTGACGATCAACAAAGGCATTTGACGGGTTCCCGGTTTTTTCGGAACGGGGTACTGTATTTAGTACCGGACGGCAGCAGTCTTCGTGAGGCTGTCCTTCATTTCCTTGGCATATACCATTACTTCCGGCTCATCTTTGCTGACGAAGTTCACGTACAATGCAAAAAAGAGCAGATTGAATGCCAGGAAGTTGGTCAGCATACGAAAGCGTCTTTTCAATGTTTTCTGGTTCATAGCTTGGTCTTTGTTTAGTCTTCGTATGGGTAGAGATCCCGTTCCCTTTTCTGAACGGGGCGACAAAATATTTCGCGTTTTCGGATTATGCAAGTGTATGCCCTCATTAAATTTTTTGTTCAATGAGAATCTGTGGCCTAAAGCAGGGTGATGAACAATGTGGCAGGGGGAGGGGGTACCATATTATAATAAATACAATATGGATATTTTAAGGTCCTATATTACTTTTTCATTTCCTCCAGCTTGTTTTTGAGTGCGATCATCTCATCCCGAAGCCGTGCAGCCTGCATGAAATCGAGGTCACGGGCCGCTTTTTCCATCTCTTTCTTGATTCGGGCGACCGCTTTTTCCAGTTGGGGGATGGTCTTGTACTCGGGTTGTTCCTCAGCAGCCGTAGCCACCAGGTCACGATCGGGCGGAACGGCATTGGGGTCGGCGGGATCGTAACCCCGGATATCCAGCACGGCAGTTTGTGCGAATACATCCCGGGTGGATTTTGAGATGGAACGAGGGGTGATGCCATGATCGATATTGTATGCGATCTGTTTTTCACGGCGCCGGTTCGTTTCGTCGATCGTTTTTTGCATGCTGTCCGTCATCCGGTCGGCATAGAAGATCACCAGCCCGTCTACATTGCGGGCCGCGCGTCCGGCGGTTTGGGTGAGTGATTTCTCATTTCGCAGAAATCCTTCCTTGTCCGCATCGAGAATGGCCACAAGTGATACTTCGGGGAGGTCCAACCCCTCGCGCAGCAGATTCACGCCTACCAGCACATCGATCTTGCCCAGTCGAAGGTCACGCAGGATCTCCACCCGTTCCAGTGTTTCCACCTCGCTGTGGATGTAGCGCGACTTGATGTCGATCTTGTGAAGATATTTGTCCATCTCTTCGGCCATTCGTTTGGTGAGGGTGGTAACGAGTACCCTGTCCCCTTTCTTGACGCGCCGGTCGATCTCATCGAGCAAGTCATCGATCTGGTTGATACTGGGCCGGATCTCGATCGGGGGGTCGAGCAGTCCGGTAGGGCGTACCACTTGCTCCACTACGACCCCTCCGCATTTCTCCAGTTCATAGTCGTCCGGTGTCGCTGAAACGAATATGACCTGATTGGTAAGGCTTTCGAACTCGTGGAAATTCAGTGGCCGGTTGTCAAGCGCCGCCGGTAGCCGGAAACCGTAATCGACCAGGATCAGCTTGCGGCTACGGTCGCCCCCGTACATGCCGCTCACCTGGGGAATGGTCTGGTGGCTTTCGTCGACGATCAGCAAGTAGTCCTTCGGAAAATAATCGAGAAGGCAGAAAGGTCGGGTGCCCGGCTGTCGCCGGTCGAAGAAACGTGAGTAGTTCTCGATCCCGTTGCAATAGCCCAGTTCCCGGATCATCTCCAGGTCATAATTCACGCGTTCGGTCACCCGCTGCGCCTCGATGTAGCGGCCCTGACCTTTGAAGTACTCCGCCTGTGCTGCCAGTTCGTCCTGTATCTCGTGGATCACCTGTTGGAGGACGTCCTTCGGAGCCACATAGAGATTTGCGGGGAAGATGGCAGCGTGTTCCATCGCCCCGATGCGTTTACCGGACGTGATCTCGATACTCTCTATTGCCTCTATGGTGTCGCCGAAGAAGGTGATTCGGTAGCCGTAATCCACATAGGGGAGATTAATATCGATGGTGTCCCCTTTCACCCGAAAGGTACCCCGGTTGAAATCGATCGTGGTTCGGTTATAGAGTGCGTTCACCAGAGCATGCAGGAAGCCCTGACGGGAGAGGACCTGACCACGGCTGATCCGGATGATGCCATTCTCGTAATCTGTCGGATTGCCCATACCATATATACAGCTCACGGAAGCCACTACGATGATGTCACGCCGGCCGCTCAGCAGACTGGTCGTTGCCCGTAACCGTAGTTTGTCCAGTTCGTCGTTGATGCTAAGGTCTTTTTCGATGTAGATGTCCCGTACCGGCAGGTAGGCCTCTGGTTGGTAGTAATCGTAGTACGATACGAAATATTCCACGGCATTTTCAGGGAAGAACTGGCGGAACTCACCGTAAAGTTGGGCGACCAATGTTTTATTGTGGGTAAGGACCAGTGTGGGTCGCTGGGTGTTTTGGATCACATTGGCCATGGTGAAAGTCTTGCCGCTTCCCGTCACGCCCAACAGGGTCTGGTATTTCTCGCCCGAAAGTACTCCGTCGGTCAGCTGTCGTATGGCCTCGGGTTGATCGCCTGCGGGGGAGAAGGGGCTGTGAAGTTGGAATGACATGACGGGGCAATTTACAAAGAACGGATCCCCTGAGAATGGGTTTCGATCCCGGGGGATTTATTAGACGAAAAAACCCCGCCGGGGCGGGGTCGGTTCGTTTAGGATAGAAGCCATCAGAACTCAGCGGTCACCGAGATCTTCGGCTCTTGTGCAACTTTGCCGGCCTCAATGGCCTGACCGGAGATATTGAAGTCTTTCAGCTTGATGTCGAAGTTAGCGGCCACCTTGTACTTCCCGTCGGTAACGGTGATGGTGCCCTCCACTTTGGTGGGTTTAGAAATTCCCTTTACTGTGATGATGCCATTTACTTGTACATTATAGGTTCCGTTCTTGTTCCATTTTACCTTATTCGCTTTTTCGATCATACCGCTGTAGGTGAACTTCGGGAATTCGTCTGAGTTCAGCCAGTTCGGGGCGTTGAAATGCTCTTGGATCTTGGGATTCGAGAAGGCGAAATTTTTGACGGCGGCCTCGAATGCGACCGCACCGGTCTGGGTATCGATGGAACCGATGACGGTGCGGTTCTCTGCCTTGGGAAGAGCATCCTTCGGGGTAGTGGCATCAAAGGCCACGATGGCGGAGGCGGTGGTCTTTTTCTGTGCAATGG
>JBJOMF010000031.1:0-2623 GCA_046052505.1 Bacteroidota bacterium
CCGGTAACTGCCTGCCGCGATTTTTTCCTTTGCAAGGAGCGGCAGGCTGTTGTGCAAAAATTCCGTCGATCCGGTATACTCAAAACCCTCGTACTTGAACAATGATTTTTCCGGAAATGCATTGTACTTCACATAAACAAAAGAAAACTCCACTTCCAGGACATCGATGATGGATTCGGCCATTAAGGCGAGTAGTTCCTCTTCCGAACCGACATGAAGGGCCTTGAAGCTGTATCGCTGCAGTTTCTTGTGCAATTCCAGCTCCTGATCGAGTTGGCTGTTTGCATTTTTCAACTGCTGCTCGACAGCCGAGAATCGGGTTACCCGCAGTTGCAACTCCTGGTAGTCCCGCAGCAACTTCTCATAGCTCGCCGGATCGTTCAAGGCCATATCGCTGTTCATGAACATCTTTAGCGATACAGAACGTAGAGTGCTGTTGTGTAATTATGGTAGGTATTGACCCCTCCGAGCCGGGCAAACTCGCCAAAACCATACATGCCCAGCCAGGGAGGACAGGCCCCGTTGCGATAGAAGGGATGCTGCATCTTGCTGACCAGTTCTTCCTTCATGATCTTGTTGAACAGGAACCGGCCGCGGGCCAGGCAATCCGCATGGAAAACCGCCACTGCCTGACGGCCGTTCATACGCTGAAGGATATCGGCGACGAGCCGGTCCATCTCCCGAAAGATCAGGTCCTCGTCACGGACGGTCAGCCAAAGCGCAGTTCCCTCAGCGATCGTTGTGGCATAATGCATGTGATTCCCCTCCCGCTTGGTCACAACACGCAGGATATGGCTGTTTCCGTATTCGCTGGCTAGCTCGGCAGAGAGTTTCTCCCCCAAAGCACCTACGGGAATGGAGTCCCCACAGGTGGCTTCGATCGGAAGGGCCAGGCGACGCGTGTATTCCTCCCAGGCCGGCTTTCCGTTGAACTCCTCGATAACATGACCCCGGGACCGGGTTACGATCAGCGGTTCGCCGATAGCCACGAAACCGTGCGTGGCTTGGGTCTCGACCTTCAAACTGGGGTCGGCAAAACCGACCAGAAACGCCCCGTGCTCATACACCGCATCATTCACCGCCTGATAATTCACCACGCCCTTCATATTATCGGAAGACGTAGCTCCGAAGATGGTAACGGCAGGACCGAACACATCCTCGATAGCGCGGATGGTCTCATCGTTGGCGATATCGATTCCGGATGAAAGAGTATAAACCATATTGATGCCTTCCTTTGCAGCCTGCAACTGTTCAGCCATCTTCCGTACTTCCGCATAGGTGGACGCACCTGTGATCTCTGCCGTAGAGGCAACAGCAAAATCCTTACCCTTGATCGCCATGAGGGCCATATCCTTCATGGACTCACTGACCCCTTCGCACCCTACCACCCCACAGCAGGATGCGGCCAGTATGGTCGCGCCAGGCGACATGACACGGGCCTGATCCACCATCTCTTTAAAAGAATGACCAATGGAGGCATGAAGGATGATCAGGTCGACGTTCGCATAGTCATTTCCCAATGCGAGCTCCATACACTCAGTAACTGCGCGCCGGGTATTGATGATACGGGCGCTACCAGAAAAAAACTGCAGCATAAATGTTCGTTGAGTTTAAAAAATTGATCTGTTACAGGATGAAAACGATTTTATATTGCTCGTAAAGCCTGAAAAGGAATAGAACAGTGAATGAACCTGCCGCGATTTTGGATCAGCTAAGATGTTGAATTGTATGCCATTCAACATTAGTGACAACCCATATTCGAAACCATCATTTTCTGACTTAACCAATTGATAATAAAGAGGAACAAGATATAAGCACCCCCAGGTAATTGCAGGGAACCGGGAACAACAATTGAGTAATTACGTAGTACTACGTAGTCCTGGTACGCAGATACCACCACCCTCCCGCTGCCTTCGGATCTTTCAGCCTGCCCAGGAATCCCGGTCAAGACTTCGGTACTGGATCGCTTCGGCCAGGTGTTCGGTATCTATCGACGCTTGTCCTGCCAGGTCCGCAATGGTCCGGGCTACTTTTAAGATCCGGTCGTAGGCTCTGGCTGACAGGTGAAGCTTCTCCATGGCCTTTTTGAGCAGGTCCAAACCAGAGGGCAGGATCCGGGCATGTTCCTTCAGCAACCGGCTGCCCATCTGGGCATTGCAATGGACCGAGGGCGAAAGATGGAATCGCTCTTGTTGCCGTACCCTCGCTTGCATGACTCGCTCACGGATGGTAGCCGACTGTTCCTGTACACCCGGTTTTGTCAAAGCCCCGAAGTCGACCGGGGTGACCTCCACGTGCAGATCGATCCGATCCAGCAAGGGCCCTGAAATGCGGTTGAGGTATTTCTGCACCGCCCCGGAAGGACAACTGCATTCCCGCTCGGGATGATTGAAGAACCCACAGGGGCAGGGATTCATGGAGGCGACAAGCATGAACGATGCCGGAAAATCAACCGATATACGGGCCCGGGAGATGGAAACTTTTCGCTCCTCCATTGGCTGACGCATCACCTCCAAAACCGTTCGCTTGAACTCTGGTAGTTCGTCCAGGAACAACACCCCATTGTGGGCCAATGAGATCTCACCCGGCTGAGGGATGCCCCCTCCTCCGACAAGAGCCACAT
>JBJOMF010000032.1:0-3175 GCA_046052505.1 Bacteroidota bacterium
AAGACCTGATGCATATCGCCGTGTGCAGCCTGCTGTCGCACAGCGGTTACTATGAGATCGAACGGGTGGATGCCGACGGGTGGCCGCACTACCGGCAACTGAAACCGCTGCCGCAACTCACCGCGATCGAACAGGAACAGTTCCTCAAGGACCACGTATTGCTATATTTTGATCAAACGACCTGATATGAGAACCTTACTTTCCCTGCTCATCGCCACATGCTGGCTAACGTCCGCTTCCTTGGCCCAAACGGACTCGACCGTACGAAAAAAAGACCGGAAGCGGGATGTCCTGCTGCAGACCAGTATGGGTGAAATCGTCATCCGACTCTCCGATTCCACCCCGCTGCACCGGGACAATTTCATCAAGCTGGTAAAGCTGCAGTATTACGACGGCATCCTTTTCCACCGCGTGATCCGTGATTTCATGATCCAGGCCGGGGACCCGAACAGCCGAAATGCCCCGGCAGGTCAGGCATTGGGCAACGGAGGTCCGGGGTATACGGTACCGGCCGAGTTCCGCCCAACCCTCTTCCACAAAAAAGGGGTGATCGCCGCGGCGCGCATGGGAGACAATGTGAACCCGGATAAAGCCAGCAGCGGCAGTCAGTTTTACCTGGCTCAGGGCAAGGTGTTCACCGATGCGGAGCTGGATCAGCTGGAACGCACGCGATTGGGCGGACGGAAGATCCCGGTGTCCCAAAGGAACGTATACAAAACCGTGGGAGGGATCCCGCACCTCGACCAGGGCTATACGGTTTACGGAGAGGTAGTCCGGGGGCTGGACGTTGTGGATCGGATTGCATCGGTAGCGACCAGCAAGGGTGCCGACCGGGACCGTCCGGTCGAGGATGTGAAGATCCTGTCGGCCCGGCTGGTGAAACGAAAAAAATAAGGACGCTCCCCGTTTTGGCCATGAGGCATAACAGGCGCGTATCCGGGTTTTCCATAGGTTTGCAACACAAAATCAGCCCACATGAATTTTCCTACCGGACTCCGTTATACCAAAGACCATGAGTGGATCAGCCTGGATGGCAATACGGCCACCATTGGCATCACCGATTTTGCCCAAAGGGAATTGGGCGATATCGTTTTTGTGGATGTGGACACGGTCGGCAAGCCCCTTGCAGCCGGCGCGGTCTTCGGCACGGTCGAGGCCGTCAAAACCGTGTCCGACCTCTATCTGCCGGTCAGCGGTACCATTACCGCGTTCAACAATGACCTGAACGGAGCCCCCGAATCCGTGAACAATGACCCCTATGGTTCGGGTTGGATGATCCGCATGACCGTAGACAATCCGGCCGATGTGGATGCGCTCATGGACGCAGCAGCCTACCAGGCAATGACCGCCTGATTACAGATGGAGTTCCTCCCGTAGATTCATCCCTTTTCGTCTATGCAGCCCTTGCGCAACAGCTTACTCCGCTTGGCTTCGCACCCGGCGACCGCTTTGACGTGGTTGCTGATGATCACATTGCTGCTGTTGCTACCCGGATCCTCTTTCCCCAAAGAAGACTGGCTCTCCCGTATTGGTTTCGACAAGTGGGTACATATCGGGCTTTTTACCATCCTGGTTCTTTGCTGGGCGCTGGTGTTGCAACACCGCCGGCATCGGACAGTAATCTTGTACTGGACAGTTGCCGGCGCAGTCCTGTACGGCATACTCATGGAGTTTGCACAGGAATACTTTGTTGCGAATCGCTCCTTTGAAATGGGGGACATTGCCGCGGATGCGGCGGGCAGCCTGATCGGCTATTTTCTCACGAAGCGGGCACAAAAAAATAAACCCCTGTAGAAACAGGGGTCGCAACCAAAACTAACTGCTTATGAGAAAATTTTCTGTGAGTGTAAGATCGTTGTGTCTCTAACGTAAAGCTAAGACCCAAAGTGCCCTATCCGCTGTTAATGAAAGTATAAAACGGGAAATTCGGTACAAGCTAGGTTCGGGAGTCAGTAGAAACACCTACCGAAGACCCCAACTGCATGCTGGTCAACTTTTTACTACTGACCGCAGGTTCATCAGAAACCAATCCAGGCAGCAAGGACCTGTTAATCAACATCTACGGGAAGAGGCGGGGACACCGGAGCGGATGAAAATAGTGTACGCTCAGGTTTGCCGGGCCAGTTTTTCGGCGTTTTCGGTGAACTGAAGCGCATCAATCAGCTCCTGCAGGTCGCCGTTCAATACGGCATCGAGATTATAAAGGGTCAGTCCGATACGGTGATCGGTCACCCGGCCCTGGGGGAAATTGTACGTGCGGATCTTGGCACTGCGGTCGCCCGTGCTTACGAGACTCTTGCGGTGCCGGGCGATCTCCTCCTCCTGCTTTCGTACCTGCTCCTCATAGAGTTTCGTGCGCAGCATTTGCATGGCCTTTTCGCGGTTGCCGAGCTGCGTCCGTTCCGTTTGGCAGATCACGACCGTACCTGTGGGCAGATGCGTGAGCATCACTTTGGTCTCCACCTTGTTTACGTTCTGGCCGCCTGCGCCTCCGCTGCGAGCCGTCTCCATCTTGACGTCGCTGTCACGCAGCTCGAAATCGACCTCATCCGCTTCGGGCATGACGGCCACCGTGGCGGCGGATGTATGGATGCGGCCGCTGGCCTCTGTTGCAGGAACACGCTGCACCCGGTGAACGCCGCTCTCGAATTTCAGGATTCCATAAACATCCTCTCCCGTCACCTCCAGCTGCACTTCCTTGAAGCCGCCTGCGGAACCTTCATTTTCGCTGAGGATGGCGGTTTTCCAACCACGCTTTTCACAATAACGGATGTACATGCGCAACAGATCGCCGGCAAAAAGGCTGGCCTCATCGCCGCCGGTACCGGCCCGGACCTCCACGATTGCGTTCTTGTCATCTTGCGGGTCCTTGGGGATCAGTAACTGCCGGATCTGTGATTCCAACGCCTCGCGCCTCCCTTCCAGAACGGCGAGCTCCGTACGGGCCAGCTCCCGGAATTCGTCATCCCCGCCAGTAAGGGCCTCGCGGTAAAATGCCTGGTCATCCAGGAGCTTTCGATATTGATCGTAGGCCAGCACGATCTTTTCCAGACTCCGGTATTCCCGACTGGTCTCGGCAAACTTCCGGTTATGTCCGACGATCTCCGGATTGGTCAATGCCACTCCGAGTTGGTCAAATCGTGCCTTTATGGCTTCCAGTCGGTCCAGCATGATG
>JBJOMF010000033.1:0-4243 GCA_046052505.1 Bacteroidota bacterium
GTGGTGCTGGGCATGGCCCGTGAGATCGACGGGTTCATCACCGCCTACCAGGAGAAGTTCCGCAACTTTAACGTCCTCATAACCGGGGGCGATACCCTGTATTTGGCTCCCCACCTTAAAAAGAAGATATTTGCAGACCCTGACCTTATCTTTAAAGGCCTGTATGCACTCAGTGAAGCAAATAACATATAAGATTATCAATAAGTTACACCTTTATTTCTGCCTCATATCGTTGGGCCTTTGCCTTGCTGTATCCGGGCAGGACAACGCGCCGTATTCCCGCTTTGGAATCGGCGACCTGGTGCCCTCCACGCATGTGAATACCCGCGGCATGGGCGGGATCTCAGCGGGGTTCACGGATTTTCTGTCCGTCAATTTCAATAATCCCGCATCATACGCTGCATTTGAGGCAGGCAAGGAGGTCCGATCCAAGAAACTAGCCTCGGGCCGGACCATCCTGGATGTTGGGATCAATGTAGACAATCGCAAACTCATCCAACCCGCTCCGCGACAGAGCTTCACCGCCAGCAATGCCTTGTTCTCGTATGTGCAGGTGGGCGTTCCACTTCGTCGGGGCTGGGGCTTGAGTTTCGGGATCCGCCCGGTTTCCCGTATCAGTTACAAACTCGAGCGGTACGAAAAACTCAAGGACCCCATCACGGGCCAACCCATCGACAGCACCGTCACCCGATTTCAGGGCGATGGCGGCTCCTACCTGGCAACGATCGGTACCGGACTCAACCTGTTCCGAAAGGAGCGAAAGAACGGTTTTGAGGAAAGCCTGAGCTTCGGAGTGAATGCAGGATATTTCTTCGGCAAAAAAGACTACAGCAGCCGTCGCACCTTCATCAATGATACCGTGGAGTACGCCCAGGCCAATTACGAGACACGGACCAACTACGGAAATATCTATTTCAACGCCGGGCTGCAGTACCGCCTTCCGCTTGCGGGCAATCTGCTGTTTACGGCAGGCCTTTTTGGCAACCTTGGCCAAAATTTAAATGCGACTCAAGACCGCATCCGCGAAACCTTTCTCTATGATGCCGGGGCCGGCTACCTGCGGCTGGACAGTGTTTCCGATAGCCGCAACAACAAGGGAACGGTGCGTCTGCCCGCCTCCTATACGGTCGGCTTCGTGATCCAGAAGCTGCCACTCACCAATAAGGAAGGGGCTTGGCTGCTCGGGGTCGATCTCATGCAGCAGCGCTGGGACGATTACCGCTTTTACGGGCAGACCGATTCCGTAGGCAACAAATGGGAGTTGCGTATCGGGGGACAGGTCAATCCTCCTCCGGGGGAGAATTTCTTTCGCCGGCTTGCCTACCGGCTGGGATTTTTTACGGGGCCCGATTATATCCAGTTGCGCCCCAAACTTCCCCAGTATGGGGTTACGATGGGTGTGGCCGTTCCCATTGCCAACTACAACCGGCTCAGCCCGAACCAGGCGTCGGTTCTCAACCTCAGTTTCGAATACATTCGCCGGGGAAACAACGACAATCGACTGCGGGAGAATCTCTTTCGCTTCTCAGCAGGTTTTTCGCTCAGCGACATCTGGTTCATCAAGCGCAAGTACGATTGATGACGGGTGGAATACCGCTTCTGCATGAGATCCTTCCTGCATATGCCTTCTAGCCTGACGCAGCAAGGGATCCGTCTGGGTGTCTTGCTCCTGCTGACAGTACCTTCCTTCTCCTGCGAAAATGACTCCCAAAAGGTGACCGACTGGACCAAAAAGGTCGTGATGAAGGAAGTAGCCTTGGATATCGACAGCTATTTCAGCCAGAACGGGAAGATGAAAGCCAGGCTCCGGGCTCCGGAGATGGTACGGGTGCTGTCTGATACGCTGTATGTCGAATTCCCCCGAACCCTGCATGTCGATTTCTATGATGACAGTGCCCGGATCGAGACCCGACTGGACAGTCGCTATGCGAAGTATTTTGAGAACTACGGCAAGGTCTACCTGCGCGACAGCGTGGTCGTCATCACCGTAAAGGGCGATACCCTGCGAAGCCCGGATCTCTGGTGGGACCAAAATGCACGTCAATTCTATACCGAAAACTATGCTACCTACCGGGGGATCGGAAAACAGATCTATGGCGGCAAGGGGCTTACCGCAACCCAGGACCTGACGAGCGTGATCTTTCATCAGCCTACCGGCACCGTACAGGTATCAGAGAGCGGGTTACCGCGATGACCGGTGGTTTGACTACCTTCAATGAAGCAATAAATACGCACTATGGAATACCGTCGGATGGGAAAAACCGGTTTGCAGCTCAGCCTGCTCTCCTTCGGAAGCTGGGTAAGCTTTCACAAGCAGATCGATGACTCGGTAGCCGATGAACTGATGGGCATCGCATATGACCACGGGGTGAATTTTTTTGATAACGCAGAGGTATACGCTCTTGGGGAGAGCGAGCGGATGATGGGGCGTATCCTGAAGAAAAAAAATTGGGACCGCACCTCCTATACGGTCTCATCGAAGGCTTATTTCGGCTGGCGCGGCAAGTCGAACAAGCCGAATCAGACCGGATTGAGCCGCAAGCACCTCACGGAGGCCTGTAACGAAGCTCTGCAGCGGTTGCAGGTCGACTATCTGGACCTGTTCTTCTGCCACCGGCCCGATAAGAATACCCCTATTGAGGAAACGGTTTGGGCCATGCACCAGCTCATCCAGCAGGGTAAGGTACTGTATTGGGGTACCAGTGAATGGAGCGGGGTGGAGATCATGGAGGCCCACCGCATCGCACAGCAATACGGGCTGATCGGTCCCGCAATGGAGCAGCCACAGTACAATCTGCTCGAGCGCAATAAGATGGAGAATGAATATCTCCTGATCTTTCGGACCGTGGGGATGGGTACTACTATCTGGAGTCCGCTGGCATCCGGTCTGTTGAGCGGCAAATACAACGCAGGCATTCCCGAAGGCAGCCGCTTCGGATTGACCGGGTTCGACTGGTTACGTGACCGGTGGATGAAGGATGATCTGTTGGCCAAAGTCCGTCAGTTGGGTTCCCTGGCATCGGAACTGGGCGTCTCCCAAGCCGAATTAAGCATTGCCTGGTGCCTCTGCAATCCGAACGTCACCACCGCCATCCTTGGTGCCACCCGAAAGGAGCAGCTGCTGGAGAATCTCCGGGCCGCGGATGCGGTTCCCAGACTCACCCCCGATGTGCTGGAGCGGATCGAGGCGATTGTACAGACGAAGCCCGTGCTACCCGAATATTAAATGATAATCCCAACGAAATCCGTATGACTTTTGCCAACAAGACCGTGATCATTACAGGTGCCACCCGTGGCATCGGGAAAGCCATCGCCCTTCGCCTTGCCCGTGAAGGAGCCCGGATCGTGATCGCTGCCAAAAGTATCGAGGAAAACCCCAAGCTGGGGGGCACCATCCATACTGCGGCCGCAGAAGTAGAGGCGGCGGGCGGTAAGGCCCTTGCCGTACAGTGTGATATCCGTTTCGAGGATCAGGTTCAGCATGTGGTAGACAGTGCCGTGAAGGCCTTCGGTGGCATCGATATCCTGGTGAACAATGCCTCCGCCATCTCGCTGACACCTACGGAGCAGACCGAGCCCAAGCGGTTCGACCTGATGCATGATATCAACGTGCGCGGCACCTTTTTCATGACCCGGGCCTGTATCCCTCACCTGCGGCAAGCGGCGAATCCGCACATCCTCACCCTGTCGCCACCCCTGAATCTGGACCCGAAGTGGTTCGAAAAGCACGTGGCCTATACGCTCACCAAGTATAACATGAGCATGATGACGATCGGATGGGCCCGTGAATTCGCCAAGGACCGGATCGCAGCCAATGCACTGTGGCCGCGAACCACGATCGATACGGCCGCCGTTCGAAACCTGTTGGGTGGAGCCGCCCTGGCCGCGATGAGCCGTACACCGGAGATATTGGCCGATGCCGCATACTATATACTCCGGCAGGCTTCGGATAAATGTACCGGTCAGCTGTTCATCGATGAGCAGGTGCTGGCCGCTGAAGGGCTTACCGATCTAGAACGCTATTCCGTTGTTCCCGGCGCACAGCTTTACACCGATCTTTTCGTTTGATCGGATAAGGTCCTGTTGTGAGCCGAAAGGTCATTCCTGTTCGTCCTTGGGTTCAATCCGGTGTTCGGGGCGCATCTGCGGAAACAGCAATACATCCTGAATGGACGGGTTATTGGTGAGCAGCATGCAAAGCCGGTCAAGCCCGAACCCGATTCCCGAGGTCGGCGGCATCCCG
>JBJOMF010000034.1:0-3228 GCA_046052505.1 Bacteroidota bacterium
TAGTCGTCATGCTCGGCAGCAAATTGCTCGATATAGGTGCGCGCCCCGTAAATGGTGACCGCGAAGGCCCCCATGAAATCGGTACCCAGTTCGGCAGGGCAGATGAAATCGGCCAATGAAAAGTTAGGCTGCCCTACTGCTTTTGTGATCTGCTGTCGCAGCATCTCCAGCCGCACTGTTCCGTCCGGGGTTGTCAGGGAGATCGTATCGGCATTGTCGCTGGCGGCCGGCCAGAATCCGATCACCCCGTCTGCCTGAAACCCATGTTCCGTAATGATTCGTTGTACCAGTTTCTGTGCATCGCCGAACAGCCGCTGGGCCTCGGTGCCAAAGATCGGGTCAGACAGAACCTCCGGATACCGTCCCGGCATTTCCCAGGCGATGAAGAAGGGACCCCAGTCGATATATTCAGCGATGGTGGCCAGGTCGAAATCCTTCAGCACGGTCACACCCTGTTGTGCCGGCGTCACCGGTTCATAATTTTTCCAGTCGAAGTACTCCTTCGTGATGGTGGCTTCTTGGTAGGGGATCAGGTTCTTTTTATCCTTTTGGAGGAATTGGCTTCGCAGGCCTTCGTATTCTTCTCGGGTCCGTTTCAGCAATCCCTGTTTTTCTTTGCTCAGCAGGGTGCTGACGGCGGTCACGCTCCGTGACGCATCCAGGATGTGCAGTACCCCGTGGTCGTACTGCGGGGCGATTTTTACGGCGGTATGCATCCGGGAGGTGGTGGCGCCTCCGATGAGCAGGGGCTGGATCATACCGCGGCGTTTCATTTCATGGGCTACATGCACCATTTCGTCGAGGGAGGGTGTGATCAGGCCGCTTAGGCCGATGATGTCCGCATGCTCCCGTTCGGCCGTATCGAGGATCTTGTCGGCAGGGACCATAACGCCCAGATCGATGATCTCATAACCATTGCAGCCTAGTACCACGCCCACGATATTCTTCCCGATGTCATGCACATCGCCTTTTACGGTGGCAAGTAGCACCTTGGGAACCTGGCCTTTACCGGCCATCGGGTTGTTTTTCTTTTCCTCTTCGATGAACGGGGTCAGCCAGGCCACGCTCTTTTTCATCACGCGGGCGCTCTTCACCACCTGGGGCAGGAACATCTTACCCGCGCCGAAAAGATCTCCCACCACATTCATCCCGTCCATCAGCGGGCCCTCGATCACATCCAGCGGCCGGGGGTATTTCAGGCGGGCTTCTTCCGTATCGGTATCGATATGGTCGGTAATGCCGTTCACCAGGGCGTGTTTCAGCCGTTCTTCCACGGGGGCGGAACGCCAGGCCTCATCCCTGACCACCGATTTTCCTTTCGCCTTGACGGTCTCGGCAAAGGCGATCAGTTTTTCCGTGGCTTCGTTTTGGTCGTTGTTCCGGTTGAGGATCACCGCTTCGCACAGGTTCCGCAGCTCGGGTTCGATCTCATCGTAAACCACAAGCTGACCGGCATTCACGATGCCCATGTCCATACCGGCCCGGATGGCGTGGTAGAGGAATACGGCGTGCATGGCTTCGCGAACGGGATCATTGCCCCGAAAGGAAAAGGACAGGTTACTCACGCCCCCGCTGACCCGCGTGAGTGGCATGAGTCGTTTGATCTCCCGGGTGGCCTCGATAAAGTCCACCCCGTAATTGTTATGCTCTTCCAGTCCGGTCGCGACGGCAAAGATGTTGGGATCGAAGATGATGTCCTGCGGGTCGTATCCGACCTGTTCGGTGAGAATCCGGTAGGCCCGGTGGCTGATCTCCACTTTGCGGTCCCTGGAATCCGCCTGTCCGTTCTCATCGAAAGCCATAACGATGACAGCCGCACCGAAGTCCTGGCAGATCCGCGCCTGTTCGATGAATTTTCGCTCGCCTTCTTTGAGTGAGATAGAATTGACGATGCATTTGCCCTGTACGCATTTGAGTCCGGCTTCGATGATCTCGAATTTCGAGCTGTCGATCATCAGCGGGATCCGTGCGATATCCGGTTCGCTCTGCAGCAGGTTGAGAAAGGTGACCATGGCCTTCACACCGTCCAGCAGGGCATCGTCCATGTTCACATCCAGCACCTGCGCCCCGCTTTCTACCTGTTGGCGGGCTACACTGAGCGCTTCCTCATACAGGTTTTCGCGGATCAGGCGCGCGAATTTGCGCGAGCCGGTCACGTTGGTACGCTCTCCGATATTTACGAAGTTGGTCTCAGGACGCAGTACCAGCGGTTCAAGACCCGACAGGCGCAGATAGGTTCGTATGGATTGCGGTCCTTGCATCACAGGGTCATTTTTTTGCGAACCAGCTCCGGATCTGGGTGAAATTATTCACGATCAGGATGGCAACCGATGCCAGTATCATCCATTCAGCGGTCTTCATGGTTCGATGTTTACGGTCAGCGGCAGAGCTCGCGGTTTCAGGTCTTTTACCTGTTGGGCGATATGCCGGATGTGGTCGGGGGTGGTACCGCAGCAGCCGCCGACGATATTCACGAATCCTTCGCGGGCCCAGTCCTTGAGAAAGTGGGCGGTCTGGGACGGTTGCTCATCATATTCTCCCATTGCATTGGGGAGACCCGCATTGGGATACGCGGAGACGTAGCAGGAGGCCAACTGAGACAGTTCCTCGATATGGGGGCGCATTTCGCGGGCTCCCAGGGCACAGTTTAGCCCGATACTCAGCGGGCGGGCATGCATCACGGAGGTATAGAATGCCTCCAGGGTTTGGCCGCTGAGGGTTCGGCCCGATGCATCGGTGATCGTGCCGCTGATCATTACAGGCAGGGGGTCGGTCCCGGAAGGGGGATGGTCGCGGTAATATTTCTTGATGGCGTATATGGCGGCCTTGGCATTGAGTGTATCGAAGATCGTCTCGATCAGCAAGAGGTCTGCGCCTCCGTCCACGAGTCCGGTTACCTGCTCGTAATAGGCCTCCATAGCCTCGTCGAAGGTGAGGGCCCGGAATCCGGGGTTGTTCACATCGGGCGAGAGAGAGAGGGTCTTGTTGAGGGGGCCGATGGCACCGGCCACCCAGGCGGATCGCTTCGAGCGTTTTATGGCTTCACGGGCACAGCGGCCGGCGGCGACATTGAGCTCATAGGCGAGCGACTGCATGCCATAGTCGGCCATAGCGATGCGGGTGCTGCTGAAGGTATTGGTTTCGATGATATCGGCACCGGCATCGAGATATTGCCCGTGGATGCCGATGATGATCTCGGGTTGTGTGAGGTTCAGGAGGTCATTATTT
>JBJOMF010000035.1:0-3960 GCA_046052505.1 Bacteroidota bacterium
AAAGCCATCGGTCACTTCGCCGAGCCGCAGGGTAAGGGTCGCTTTTCCATACAGGCTGTCATTCCGGTCCGACAAGGACAGTTCAAAACGATAGTGAAGGGCATCCACCGGTCGCTGTGCACTGACGGTCAGAGCTGACAGGACGAGGAAGGCGAGGAAGGGGCGTTTCAAGATTTCTTTTTTGAAAATTACCGGTTCCTGTCCAAATAAAAACATAAAAAGCCGGTACACATCAAAGTTTATCCAGCATGTCTACGACCTTTTCCCGCTTGAGAATGACATAGCCGATCCGGTCGTTGCTGATGCCCTCCTTGAGCTGGTAGCTGAAATGAAGCTGGTCGTCCTCGACCTGAGTTTCGAAATAGCGAAATGAGATGTTCGGATGCGCTGAAAGTTCCGTTCCGATCTCGTACAGGTGCGTCGAAAGCACGAATAAGGCGTTGCGGATCTTGAGCAGGCCCCGGATCACGGTCAGCGAGCATTTCATGGCATCCTGAACGTTCGTGCCTTTGAACAACTCGTCGATCAGTACCAGCCATTTTTTTCCATCATTGATCTTTTCCACAGTATTTCGTACCCGTTGCACCTCGTTGAAGAAGTAGCTCTCGCCTTTGGCGATGTTATCGGCTACGTTGATATTGCTGAGAAGCCCATCGAACCGGCTCAGATTCAGTTGGCGGGCGGGTACCCCCATTCCGATGTGGGCCAGGAAAACGGCCGAGCCCACGGCTTTGATCAGGGTGCTCTTACCGGCCATATTGGCGCCTGTCAGGAACAGAAAATTCGTGCCGGCATCCATCTTCAGATCGTAGGACACGGGGTCATTGAGCAGGAGGTGGTACAGGCCCTCGGCCTCGACCACCGGACCGGCCCCTTCTGTAAAAGCAGGGAAGCAAAGCCGGTAGGTCTTCACGGCCATGGCCATGGAGTACCAGGCGTCGAAGCGGCTGAAGATATCGATCAGTTCCTGTGTGTTGGTGCGGTAGCGGCCCCGGAGATGAAAGCCGAAATACAAGTTCTGCCGGGTCGTCAGTCGTTGTCCTTCCTGAATAAGCGATAGTTTGTGCAGCGGTTCTTCACGGAGCAGGGCCTGAATGCGGCGGGTATGGATGGATATGGTCGCCGGAAGGTCGACCCCGTCAAGCAGTTCGGCGATCTGTCGAAGTCCGCGATAAAAATCAGCGAAATGTGACACGGAGTAGTTCACCATGCGATAGTCCTCGCTGTGAAGCCACCGGTAAGTGAGGTTGTTCAGTGTGAAAGGGTTGTCGCTGATGGGATCCAGGGAATAGTCCAAAAATTTCTCCATGACCAGTATCGTGCCGTTGCTGATCCCGGCAGGCCATTGCTCGATGTGTTCCATGAAGGCGCGGATCACCCGTTGGGTGCCGGTGATCTTCCCGATATCATCATGCGGTTCCTGGAAGAAGCGGCGCAGCCAATCACGGCCACCCGTCGTGCGTGTGAAGTCCAGTTTATGGAATAATGAGAATTCTTCTTCCGGGTGGAAAATGCCTATATCGAATATTGATATCTTATCCGTTTGCATCGGTGATCGGGCGGGTGGTCAGCGGTCGAACCGCAGCCGCATCCCTTTATAAGATTCATCCCAGGTGCCGTTTCCATACACCGGGTGGCCGTTCACAAAGGTATGTGTGATGGTGGCGGGGAAGGTAAAGCCCTCCAGCGGACTCCAGCCACAGCGGTAATAAAGATTTTGGGGTGTAACGGTGTGAGGGCATTCTGGGTCTACCAGGACGAGATCGGCGAAATAGCCTTCTCGGATATAGCCGCGATCGCAGATTTGAAAGCAATCAGCTACGGCATGGCTCATCTTTTCGGCGATCTTTTCCAGGGAAATTCGTCCCTCCCGATGGTGGTGGAGCATCAGTAGCAGGGGGTGTTGTACGAGGGGCAGTCCGGCATGTGCTTTTTCGTATGGAGCGGCCTTTTCGGAAAGGATATGGGGTGCGTGGTCCGTCGCGATCACATCGAGTCGGTCATCAAGCAATGCTTTCCAGAGAGCGTCCCGGTCCGATGCCTTTTTGATGGCGGGGTTGCACTTGATGCGGTAACCCAGCCGTTCATAATCCGCATCGGTGAAATGGAGGTGGTGAACACAGACCTCTGCGGTGATGCGTTTCTCCCGCAACGGAACCAGATTGCCGAACAGGGCCATTTCCTTTTCCGTCGTGAGGTGCAGGACATGTAGGCGGGTGTTGTACCGTTGTGCCAGACGGATGGCGTACAGGGAGGATGCGTAGCAGGCTTCCGCATCCCGTATCAGGGGGTGATCGGCAGGGCCGGCTTCGCGGCCGGTGGCCTGCCATTCATCAAGGTGCTGTCGGATGAGATTTTCATCCTCACAGTGGGTGGCGATCAAAACTTCGCTTTCCCGGAAGATCCGGTCCAGTGTGCCGGGATTATCCACCAGCATATTGCCGGTACTGCTGCCCATGAAGATCTTGATCCCACATACGTCCTGCTTGCGGTGATTGGTCCGAAGGACCTCTTCGGCGTTGTCGTTGCTGGTCCCCATATAGAATGAGTAATTGGCCAATGACGTGCGGGCAGCTATCGCATATTTTTCCTCCAGCAGTTCATGTGTCAGGGCATTGGGGACGGTGTTGGGCATCTCCATGAAGCTGGTAACCCCACCGGCAACCGCCGCCCGGGCTTCCGTTTCAATGCAGCCTTTATGGGTCAGTCCGGGTTCGCGGAAATGCACCTGATCGTCTATGCATCCCGGAAACAGGTACCGGCCGGCCGCTTTCACTTCCTGTGCCGTCGCATCGATCCGGGTTCCGATCTTTTCGATGCGTCCGTTCGAGACCAGAACATCTGCTTCAGTGATCCGTCCTTCATTGACGATCCTCGCCTCCTTTATCAGGTATTTTTGCATATCTTGTTATGAATCTACTTTATAATCCGCTTTCCATGCAATTTAAACAATGCGCCATACTTCCTGTCTTTCTTCTGTTGGCTTATCCGCTTTTTTCACAGACCACTTGGCTGCCGCCCGGTGACAAGGCAAATTTTTTTCTGGAACGGCTGGAGATCCTTCGCCGGACGGATTCCGCGTTGAATTTTTCCAAGGTCCGTCCTTACAGCCGGCAAGGTATGGTGGTTTCATTGGAACCGTATTCGCTTTCGGGAGAAAAGGCCCTCTCACGGGTCGATGCGTACAACTTAAGGGGGGTCTACTACAACAACCAGGAATGGCTGCCTGATTCGATGCGTAAAGACTATACCTCACGTAAGCCTTTGGGCCGGACTTTTTTTCGTACGCCCTCCAATCTTTTCGAGGTCCATCAGCGGGACCTGGATCTGGTGATCAATCCCGTGTTGCAATTCAGTGTATCAAAAGAATCCGGAAGTGATGAATCCCTTTTTTTGAATACCCGTGGGGTGTATATCCGCGGCAAGCTAGCGAACCGGATCGGATTTTACTCCTATATAACTGACAACCAGGAGCGGACCCCCTCTTATGTCCGTAATTGGGTCACGGAACGCCGGGCCGTTCCCAATCACGGTCTGTACAAAGGCTTTGGCAGTACGGGCTATGATTATTTCGAGGCCCGTGGCTATATCACGTTCAATGCGACACGTTACATCAATGTTGGTTTCGGATACGATCGTAATTTCATCGGGAACGGGGTTCGTAGCCTCTTACTGAGCGATTTCGGTGCCAATGCCCTGTTCCTGAAGTTCAATACGAGGATCTGGAAATTCAACTACCAGAATCTGTTCATGGAACTGCATACGGCCACACCTCCCGCCGGTACACAGCTCATTCCCCGGAAATATGCGGCGCTTCATCACCTTGACCTGTCCGTTACCCGCTGGCTCAATATCGGCCTGTTCGAGGGGGTCGTTTTTGGTCGCACGAACCGGTTCGACTTCAGTTACCTTAATCCCGTTATTTTTTACCGTTCGGTCGAACTCAACAACGGGAGTTTC
>JBJOMF010000036.1:0-3469 GCA_046052505.1 Bacteroidota bacterium
ACCATCGAGGACAACGGAAAGGGATTCAACCCCGAAACCCTGACCGGAGCGGACGGTATCGGACTGAAAAACATCCGGACCCGCATCGAATACCTGAAAGGGACGGTGGATTTTGACTCCGCACCAGGACGGGGCACCCTGATCGCACTTCATGTGCCTTTGTAGATAAGGCGCTTAAACAAATGATTATCTGAATTTTACGTCATGCGCTGAAGTCGATTTCTTCGCAACCATCCGGCTTTAACATTTTTACAACTGCATTGGGAAATGAGGCGGCATCTTTTAGGTGTGTCCAAACAGACACATCCAAAACCAAGCATATGTACACCCAAACAAGTAACACCATCGCTACCGGAAACGCCCGCATCTCGGAATGCCCTACCCCCCAGAAAAAGATCCGGCTGGGGATCGTAGATGACCACCAGATCGTGATCGACGGCCTCTCCTCGCTGCTCCGGGGACACGAATCCTTTGAATTCCGCTTCGCAACCACCGAACCGGCATCGGTGACGCGACTGATGAACGAACAACCCATCGATATCCTGCTTACCGATGTGATGATGCCCGGAATGAACGGAAATATACTGGCCAGAGACGTCCGGAAGCGCTATCCCGGCGTCAAAATACTGGCCCTTAGCATGAGCGGCCAGGGCGACCTGGTGAACGAAATGATCGAGCAAGCGGATATTTCCGGATATGTGCTGAAGAATATCGGCAAGCAGGACCTGGTCGGTGCTCTCGACCGGATCGCATCAGGCGGGATCTATTTCAGCAATGAAGTGCTCGATGAGCTGGAACGTGCCGGCAACCGAAAAAAACAAAAAGAGGAGGCACACCTCACGGCACGGGAGATCGAGATCATCGGCCTCATCGAGAAAGAATACAGCAACCGGCAGATCGCCGATACCCTCTACATTTCGGAACGGACCGTAGAGACCCACCGAAAGAACATTTTCCGAAAAACGGCCACCGGCTCGGTGATCGGCCTCATCAAATACGCATACGAACACCGGCTGATCTGAACCCGGGGTGAAAGACAGTTGCGGGGCTTGAAAGATTCGTCTAATTTCGTCCTCATGGTAATTCCATCTCGCATACGGACCATACCGCTCCTGGCCCTGATCCCGCTGGGGATCCATGCCCAACAACCGACCGCCTCCTACAGCATCACCCAGGTGCCCCTGCCCGCTGAGATGGACAAGCAGGTTTGCATCTCCGGACTGAATTGGATGAACGGGAAGCTGTATTTCGCCTCGGAGCGCTGCCCCTTCGTCATGGAAGCGGACGCCAGCTCGGGGGCCGTGATCCGCACAATCCCCTACCCCGCACCGGCCGTATTTGAGATGGAGGGCGTGACCTCCTATAAAGACAAACTCTACCTCGTTGCGGAGAACAGTGTAGCCGTGTATGAGCTTCCTCTCACGGGCGGATCGCTGCGTACCCTCACCACCTCCCAGCCCCTGCCACCCAAATCGAAGAACGGTGACGGCATGGAAGGGATCGCGGCCAACGAAACGGACGGCGTGATGTACCTGCTGCGGGAACGCAACGAAGCGATGACCGTATCACAGATCTGGACCTTCCGGATCGAAAACGGACCGGACGGCATCACCCTCCAATACGACTCCATGATCGAACTGCCGCTGGCCAATCCGCAATGGCGGTACTCCGATATCTGTTATGACCCGAGTACCCGCCGACTGCTCTGCCTGAAATCCTATTCCAAAGGGAAATTCCGCCAGCAATTCATAGAAACCATCCAGGTGGATGCGAAGGGCATCCCGCAACAGTCATCCCTCAGCGACCTGCCCATCGAACGGTTTTCAGAGATCTCGAACACCTACAAGGGCCAACGGTTCAGCATGAACCTGGAAGGGATCACGATCGACCCGCAAGGTACCCTGCACCTGGTCAGCGATAACACCTCCGGAAAAGCCCTTTGCGACCAGCCCGCCGATGAACGTACCATCCTGCTCCGCCTCACGAAGAACTGAGCCCGCCCCCCGATGACACCCATGAGATCCCCGGAACGCACGCCGCCGCTCTCCAGATACCTGATCTGCTTTCTTATCGTTGCGGCAACGGCCCCTGCCCGGGCCCAGCCGATCGACAGCCTCTGCTTCCGGCTGTATACCGACAGCCTGAAAAAGGGCCAGCACAATTATATCAATGTGGACGGAAGGCGCCCGGACGGCAAATGGATGCCCCTGACATCCAAAGAACTTCACTTCCACTGCGACTCGGCCGTGTTCGAGGGCAATGAACTGATCGTCCCCCCCGAATTCACCCCGCTAAAGGTTACGGTGACCGCCGTATTTCGAACGGATACGACACGCCGGATCGAACGCACGATATGGATCAAGCAAATGCCCGACGGACCACTACCAACGCAGGAAGAATGGCAACGCTTGCAACGAGGCGAAAAGAAAGGTAGAAAAGGACATGAATGATCTGACAGAACCCCCACCCGAAGATCAGCCTATACGGATCACATCGTTTTTTTAGCATCCTCGAGGAACTTGGCAAGCCCGATATCGGTCAGGGGATGCTTGAGTAGCCCCAGGATGGAGTCAAGCGGACAGGTGCACACATCCGCACCGGCCTCGGCGCATTTCACGATGTGCAGGGCGTTGCGGATCGAAGCGGCCAGGATCTCCGTCTTGAACCCCTGGATGCTATAGATCTGGGCCATCTGGGCGATGAGTTCGATCCCGTCCCAGTTGCTGTCATCGATACGGCCGATGAAGGGTGACACATACGTGGCACCGGCCTTGGCAGCAAGAATGGCCTGACCGGCAGAGAATACCAACGTACAATTCGTCTTGATCCCATTATCCGTGAACCACTTGATGGCCTTGACTCCGTCCTTGATCATCGGCACCTTGACCACGATATTCGGATGGATGGCGGCCAGCTTCTTGCCTTCCTCGATGATATCCGGAAACGCAGTTCCGATCACCTCAGCGCTGATGTCGCCATCGACCAGTTCACAGATAGCCTTGTAATGTGCGCGTACGGCCGCTTCTCCCTTGATGCCCTCTTTGGCCATCAGCGAAGGATTGGTGGTGACTCCGTCGAGGATACCCAGTTCATGGGCCTCACGGATCTGGGCCAGGTTGGCCGTGTCGATGAAGAATTTCATGGCAGGGGGTTTGGCAGACCAGAAAAGAAAAAAAATGGCAGGCTGATTACATCGCACCGCTCAACCACCTACTCTTGCTGCCTTCCGGCCCTGGGAGGGTTCAGCAGGAGCTGGTCGTGTAAGACCTGCCGGTACAAAGATAGGGTGGCGGACGGAATCCACGGCACCTGCATTACCGCTGGATCAGGGACCCGATACGGGTAAATCCGATCAGTTCATCGGAGCGGCCACCGAACGGCCGGAAATAGACCAGGATCATGTATTGGTTCTCGGAACCCCAGTAATTCCCTTCCGTATTCTCCACGGATGCGAACGATGTTCCCCTGA
>JBJOMF010000037.1:0-39264 GCA_046052505.1 Bacteroidota bacterium
ATAGCGTCTTTCCGACCGACTTCGGAGACGCTACGGGGATGAGTTCGGAAACGGGAAAGTTCCGTTCTGCCAATACCTGCAATAGTTTTGAACCGACAAGGCCGGTGGCCCCAACGACAGCGACTCTCATTCACGTTGTTTTAAACAGTGTGACAATAAAACAGGCCTCCCCGGGAAGGCCTGCAGCTCATTGATCGAAACACCGGAAACAGCCAGCCCCCTCAGGAATACATCGGCTGTTTGCCTTTGTGTTTGCGCGTCATCACGTACAAAAATAAACCCCGCTTCATGCTCCGCCAAAAAAACAGACAGACCCCGTTGAAATCTCGTCCCCTTCGCCACCGGTAACGGTAGTTTTACCTCATGCCAAAACCGATCCTCATGTTGTGCCTCCTTGGAACGATCCCCTTGCAAGCGCAAGACCGCTACGGGGTCGTGATTTCAGAATTCATGGCAGATCCCACTCCTCCGGTACGCCTGCCCCAGGCCGAATGGATCGAACTCCGCAATACCGGGCCTGGTCCTGTTCAGCTGCTCAACTGGCGGATCGGTGATGACCAGGGCAGCAGTGGTGCTTTCCCTGCATTGCAGCTGCAACCCGACAGCAGCGTCATCATTTGCAGCAGTGGAAATGCGGCGGTATTGGCGCCGTATGGCCGGGTGCTGCCGGTTTCTGGTTTCCCGACGCTGGACAATGAAGGCGACCTGCTCTGGGTACGTAATGCGAGCGGCCGTGTGATGCATGCGGTTTCCTATTCCATCCGCTGGTACGCACACGACTGGAAGAAAGACGGGGGCTGGTCGCTGGAGATGATCGACCCTTTGAACCCCTGCGGCGGCTCGGGCAACTGGTCTGCCAGCACCGATCCGGCCGGCGGAACCCCGGGGCGGAGAAATGCCACCGATGCGCGTCGTTCCGATACGGATGGTCCCCGGCCGCTTCATGCCTATACCACGGATCCGTTTTCGATCATTCTGTGCTTCAATGAACCGGTGGACAGTACATCCGGTGCTACCACCCAGCACTATGCCGCAGATGGCCTGCAATGGACCAGTGCGCAAACCCTCCCGCCCCTTTTCGATCGCGTACGTCTTCGTTCCACGGTACCCCTCTTGACCGGTAAGATCTATACCCTGACCGTAACCGGTGTGCGGGACTGCCGCGGAAATGAGATGGCAGAAGCCCTGAATATCCGTACCGGCCTTCCGGCCACACCGGGTCCGGGGGACTGGATCATCAATGAGGTCCTTTTCAATCCCCGCAGCAACGCGTTCGATTTTGTGGAGTTCCTGAACCGGAGTGATAAGATCCTGGATGCATCCGAGCTCTTCCTGGCCGGCCGGAACGGGAGCGGAATCCTGCAATCCCCCATTGCCCTGCATCCGACACCCCGATATCTCTTTCCGGGTGAACTGTGTGTGGTCACCGAAGATGCCGCCAGCCTGCGTCAGGAATATCCTATCGCAGATACCGATCGGATTTTCGAAGTCGGCGAGCTTCCGTCTTTGCCGGACGATGCAGGCACCGTTGTGACCTTTAATGCGCGGGGACGCATTACGGATGAGCTGCGGTACCTGGACGATTGGCATTTCCCCTTGCTATCAGATCCGGAGGGGGTCTCCCTGGAACGAATCGACCCAGCAGGACCAACGCAGGACCGTAATAATTGGCACAGCGCGGCATCAACAACCGGCTTCGGAACACCCGGACGACGCAATTCCCAATACCGGGAGGCGGGCATCTCTAATGGGATGATGACCCTGTCATCCCGCCTGTTCTCACCGGATCAGGATGGAAGGGACGATATCCTGCAACTGCATTACCGTACGGATGGACCCGGATGGATCGGCATCGTCAGGATCCATGATGTGGCGGGGAGGGTGGTTCGCCGGTTGGTACGCAACGACCTGATGGGAGTGTCGGGCACCTGGACCTGGGATGGAACGGACGATACAGGACGGGCGCTGGGGGCAGGACTGTATGTGGTGGACAGCCAATGGTTCCGGACAGACGGACGCAAACAACAGCAACTGCTTCCGGTGATCCTGGCGCGGCGGTTCAACTGAACGATCAGCCCAATTCGATCTCGAAACTCACCAGATCCCTGAATTGCCGGATACGGGCATCGATCTCTGCACGGGTGATCTCCTTCAGCCGGATCGGGCCGAACTTCTCCACGCAGAAACTAGCCATGGCCGAGCCCACGATGATGCCGCGCTTCATATTCTCAAAGGAAATATCTCCGGTGCGGGCCAGATGCCCCATAAACCCGCCAGCGAAGGTATCTCCGGCACCTGTGGGATCGAATACCTCCTCCAGGGGAAGGGCCGGAGCAAAGAAGACCTCATCCCCATGGAACAGAAGGGCACCGTGTTCCCCCTTCTTGATGATCAGAAAACGAGGCCCCATCTTCATGATCGCTCGGGCCGCCTTCACCAGGGAAAATAATCCAGTGAGCTGCCGGGCTTCCGCATCGTTCACGATCAGCATGTCCACATAACGAAGTACGATCTGAAGCTCATTCATCGCGGACTCCATCCAGAAGTTCATCGTGTCCATCGCGATAAGGCGGGGCCGCTCCCGCAGCTCCTGAATAACATTGAGCTGGATCTTGGGTGCCAGGTTACCCAGCATGAGAAAATCGGCACCCTGGTAACTGTCGGGAACACGGGGATCAAAATCGGCCAGCACGTTCAGTTCGGTAACAAGCGTGTCGCGGCTGTTCATGTCCTCATGATACCGGCCGCTCCAAAAGAAGGAGGGCTTGTCCTTAACGACCACAACACCATCCAGGTGAACGCCCCGTTGACGCAGGGCCTCCATTTCACTTTCGGGGAAATCGTCCCCTACAATGGAGATCTGCTTGACAGGGCGCACGAAATGGCTGGCCGCATACGCTACATAAGTGGCGGAGCCTCCCACGATTCGGTCCACCTTACCGAAAGGGGTTTCGATCGCATCAAAGGCCATGGTGCCGACCGTTATAAGGGACATATGACGGAGTTTACGTGATGAGTTCGATTGACGCGGGCGAAAGTACGCCTTCCCGCCCGAATGACTGCAGGCCCTGGCCCGCCATCGGGTTATTGGGTTATCTTTGACCTATGGCAAGGCCACCCCGTAAAAAAGCTTCTAAAAAGGAGCTGATCCTGCATCGTGCATCGGAGATGATACGGGAGAAAGGCTTTGTGGCGACCTCCATGCGCGACCTCGCCGAAGCCGTCGGACTTGAAGCCGCCAGCTTGTACAACCATATCCAGTCAAAAGCCGATATCCTTCGGGAGATCGTGTTCCGAACCGCAAACGATTGCAACGCGCATCTTAACAGCCTGGAGGGCCCAAAAACGGGGGCTGTACAACAGATCGAAGCACTGATCCGGTTCCATGTGCGGATGATGGTGGACCGATTTGACGATTACATGGTGATGGTGAATGAGTGGAGCCACCTACAGGAACCCTATCTCGGTCAGTTCACCGCCCAGCGGCGTACCTATGTACAGCGGATGGAGGGCCTCATCACTGAGGGGATCCGCAACCGGGAAATGAAACCGGTACACCCGTACGTGGCCGTACTCAGCATCCTGTCATCGGTACGCGGACTGGAATTTTGGCACCGCAGTACGAAGCGGTTGCCGGCAGCGGAACTCGAAGACCATATGGTTTCCTATCTGATCCACGGCCTCAAAAAATGATCCTGACCCATGTCGCTCCGCTTTTATCCCATTTCCATCAAGACCATTCTGCATGAAACGCCCGATTGTGTCTCCATCGAATTCGACATCCCGGAAGCCCTGCAGGAGACCTTCCGTTATCATGCGGGCCAGAACCTGACGATCAGGACGCAGGTGGACGGACAAGAGGTTCGGCGCAGCTACTCCCTTTGCTCCTCTCCAAATGAGAATACCTGGAAGGTGGCAGTGAAAAAGGTCCCACTCGGGCTTTTTTCCCATTATGCCAACGAACGATTGCGGGCGGGAGATGTGCTGGAGCTGATGCCGCCGGTGGGGAACTTTTTCACGGAACCCGACCCCCGCCGGTCCGGACAGTACCTGGCCATCGCTGCCGGCAGCGGTATCACGCCCGTGCTGTCGATGCTCAAGTCGATTCTTGCCACCGAGCCGCTGAGCCGCCTCACGCTTATCTATGGAAACCGAAACCGGAGCTCGATCATCTTCTTTGAGGAACTGGAGGCCCTGAAGAACCGTTATATGGACCGGTTGAGCGTGATCCATGTCCTCAGCCGCGAACGAACCGATACGGAGGTCAATACCGGTCGGATCGATGCACAGAAACTTGGGGAGCTGGGACCGCTCATCGACTATTCCGGCCTGGACGCCTGCTTTCTGTGCGGCCCGGAAGAACTGATCTTTACGGCACGTGACTTTCTGCTAACTCGCGGCGTGGACCGAAAGAAAGTACACTTTGAACTTTTCACCGCACCGGGACAAAAAAAAGGGACCCCAGAACCGGAGGACTCCTGGCTCCTGACCGGACCGCTCAGTACGGTCACCATTCAGCTAGACGGCCGCCGCTTCGATGTCGAACTGTCGCTGAAAAGCAAGACCAGCATCCTGGATGCAGCCCTGAAGCAAGGGGCCGACCTGCCCTTCGCCTGCAAGGGTGGAATGTGCTGCACCTGCAAGGCCAAACTCGTGGAGGGCGAGGTTTCAATGGACGTACACTGGGGCCTGGAGGAGGAGGAGGTCGCCAGGGGATACATCCTCACTTGCCAGAGCCACCCGAAAACGGAAAAGATCGTGGTCGATTTTGATATCAAATAGGGCTCACTGAAGGCCGAACCCTTCCACAAACGAACCGCTGGGGGCTCATTTTAGTTACTTTTGCAGCAAACGATTGAATATGTCCGTCACCGTTTTCGAATCGATCTTTCAGCAAAAGATCGACGGCGAGGTAAAGATCGAACCGAAGGACTGGATGCCCGAGGCCTACCGGAAAACGAACCTGCGGCAGATCAGCCAGCATGCCCACAGCGAGATCGTGGGAATGCTCCCGGAAGGGAATTGGATCACCCGGGCCCCCTCGCTCAAACGTAAGGCAATCCTGTTGGCCAAAGTGCAGGATGAGGCCGGCCATGGGTTGTATCTCTATGCGGCGGCCGAGACCCTGGGACAAAGCCGGGAACAGATGATCAACGACCTGCACAGCGGCCGTGCCAAGTATTCTTCGATCTTCAACTATCCCACGCTGACCTGGGCTGATATCGGCGCCATTGGCTGGCTGGTCGACGGAGCCGCCATCATGAACCAGGTGATGCTGACCCGCACCTCCTATGGACCTTACGCACGGGCGATGGTCCGGATCTGCAAGGAAGAAAGTTTTCACCAGCGTCAGGGCTTCGAATCTTTGCTGGTCCTGTCCCGTGGTACGCCCCAACAACGGGCAATGTGTCAGGATGCGATTGACCGGTGGTGGTGGCCGGCGCTGATGATGTTCGGGCCACGCGACAGCGAGAGCGCGCACAGCGACCAGAGCATGAAATGGAAGATCAAGCGAAAGAGCAATGATGAACTACGTCAGCAATTCGTGGATATGATCGCCGAACAGGTGAAGCTCCTGGGAATGACCCTTCCGGACCCCGACCTGAAATGGAACGCGTCTCGCGGGCATTACGATTTCGGAGCAATTGACTGGACCGAATTCTGGCAGGTGGTAAAAGGAAATGGCCCCTGTAACAAGCAACGGCTGAATGCCCGGCGCAAGGCCTGGGAGGAAGGGGAATGGGTCCGGGAAGCTGCGATGGCACATGCCCGAAAGAAACAGGAACGGGAAAAAGTACAGGCAGCCTGAGCACATGTTAACAGGTCGACGCTAAATGAACAATATGAATTACATCCGGAAATTCCACTACGGTGATATCCCCGACGAAAAAGGCGGGGGCGGCACAGGTGCATCGAATTCGGGGCATGACTGGCCGTTGTGGGAAGTATTCATCCGAAGCAAGAACGGGATGGACCACAAGCATGCGGGAAGTCTTCATGCGGCCGATGCCCGAATGGCGATCGAGAACGCGCGCGACGTGTACACCCGTCGCATGGAAGGCGTGAGCATCTGGGTGGTGGAGAGCCGTCACATCACCGCCTCCAATCCGGAGGAGGCCGGTGAGCTCTATGAACCGGCCCAGGATAAAGTCTATCGCCATCCCACTTTTTACGAGCTGCCTGACGAAGTGAATCACATGTGATCCGCCATCCCGATCCGGTACGGTCAACCCATCAATTCCCGCAACCCATGCCCGCAGCCCCCACCGAGTACCTCCTGCACCTCGCCGACAACGCGCTCATCCTGGGCCAGCGGAATGCGGAATGGTGCGGCCACGGCCCGGTGCTGGAGCAGGACATCGCCATCACGAACATCTCGCTCGACCTGATCGGGCAGGCTCGCAGCCTCTACCAGTATGCCGCCACTAAAAAAAATGACGGGGCGACGGAGGACAGCCTGGCCTTTCATCGAACCGAACGGGAATTCCGCAACATTTTGCTGGTCGAACAACCGATCGGCGACTGGGCCTGCACAGTCCTGCGCCAATGCCTGTTCAGCTGTTTCCAATACCTGCAATACCAACACCTGCTAAAGCAGGATGACCCGACCCTCGCGGCCATATCGGAAAAATCACTCAAGGAAGTTACCTATCACCGCCGATGGAGCAGCGAGTGGGTGATACGATTGGGAGACGGAACCGATGAAAGCCACCGTCGCCTTGAAGTAGCCCTCAATGAAATCTGGCCGTATACCGGTGAGCTGTTCCGACCGGCTTCTTACGAAACCGATCCGGCATACAACCCCTCCGCCTTCAAACAGTCATGGTTGGAAACGGTCCGGGGGATCCTGACAGAAGCCACCCTGCCCTTTCCCCCGGAGGACGTGTTCATGCACGAGGGTGGTAAGACCGGCCGACATTCGGAGCAGATGGGTTTTATCCTGACAGATCTCCAGTATATGCAACGCACCTATCCCGGTTGCGAGTGGTAGCTCCTGCACACCAAGTGACCGCATGAATCCGAACCGACCCGATACGGAATCCGTTTACCGCTTGCTCGGTGAGATCCCCGACCCCGAAGTACCGGTACTCAGCATCATCGATCTGGGGATCGTACGGGATGTGATCCTGCATCCGGATGAAACCGAAGTGGTGATCACGGCCACTTATACCGGTTGTCCGGCGATGGACTGGATCGCCACCCGGATCCGGGTAGAACTCGAAGGAAAGGGCCTGGGCCCCGTGCGGGTCAGCCGAACGATCGCGCCGGCCTGGACCACCGATTGGATGAGTGAATCCGGAAAAGAGAAACTGAAAGCGTATGGTATCGCTCCCCCGGACAAGCGATTTGAGATCCCGGCCGACGGAGTGATCTGCCCGCGCTGCGGTTCAGAAGACACACACCTGCTGAGCGTTTTCGGCAGCACGGCCTGCAAGGCCCTGTACCAGTGCCGCAACTGCCAGGAGCCGTTCGACTATTTCAAATGTCATTGACCACCGCCTACCTTTATCCTGCCAAAACGCGCCGCCATGTCATCCATTTTGTTCGAGATCGTTGAGGGAACCGCCTGCATCACATTGAACCGGCCCGATAAATTCAACGCGTTCAACCGCACCATGGCCCTGGAACTGCAGGAACGGTTGGATGCCTGCGGTTCAGACGAGATCCGCGCCGTTTACCTGACCGGAAGCGGGAAAGCCTTCAGTGCCGGACAGGACATCGGAGAACTCGTCGGAGAGCACCGTATCGAGATCGCCCAAATCCTATCGGAACATTACAATCCGATCGTACGCAGGATCCGGGAACTGAAAAAACCTGTCGTGGCCGCCGTGAACGGCGTAGCAGCCGGAGCCGGGGCCAATATCGCGCTCTGCTGTGATGTGGTACTGGCCTGCACATCAGCGTCCTTCATACAGGCCTTTTCCAAGATCGGACTGATCCCCGACAGCGGAGGTACCTTCTTCCTGCCCCGGCTCGTCGGTTGGCAAAAAGCCAGCGCCCTGTCTCTGCTGGGTGACCGGGTACCGGCCGCAGAGGCTGAACGGATGGGTATGATCTACAAAGTGCTTCCCGATGAGGAATTTGCTACCGGTAGCCGTGCAATCGCCTTCCAACTGGCCACAATGCCCACGCAGGCACTGGCCTATACCAAGGAACTGCTGCAGCGATCCTTCACGTCGGAACTGGGGGAGCAGCTGGGTCATGAAGACCGCTACCAGCAACAAGCTGCCGCTACAGCGGATTATCAAGAAGGTATCGCCGCCTTCCTAGAAAAACGGCCGCCCCGCTTCCATGGTAAATAACGAATGCGACCCTGATCAACGATAGGCGGCAACCCGGGGTAAGATCAGGTTTTTACCCTGTGGTATATCGTATTTTTAGCCCGCGATACTTAAAAAAAACCGCCATGCCCAGCCCCCAAACCGTGGTCAACCATATGATGCAACACGATCGCTTCAGCCAGTGGCTGGGGATTGAAGTGCTTTCGGTTTCTGAAGGCCACAGCCGTATCCGAATGACCGTGCGACCCGAGATGGTGAACGGTTTCGGAATCGTGCACGGCGGCATCCCCTTCGCCCTGGCCGACAGCGCTTTCGCCTTTGCCTGCAACAATCGCAACCAGCTCTCCGTGGCACTGGATACGTCGATCAACTTTATCAAGCCCGTACACGCTGGTGATGTGCTTACGGCAGCGGCTACGGAACTGCACAACGGACGGTCGACCGGCCTGTACCACATCACCGTTCACAACCAACAGGAACAACTCGTTGCCCTGTTCAAGGGCACCTGTTTCAGGACCAACAAGGAACTCGTTCCAACCAACCCTCATTGACGAAAACCCTTTATTATGAAACAGATCTCTTACTGGGCCCGTCTTCATCCGGTCACCACCCGGGTGTTGATCGTGGCAGGCCATGCCGTGATGACGGGGCTGGCCCTGTTGACCGCCACCCTGCTGCAGCAACAGGGAAGGACACTGCCACCCGAAATGCTATGGTTCTTTCTGGTTCCCTTTGTAACACTCTTCCTCACCTATCCGTCCGGCACACTGCGGCAACGGATCGGAGCTGCCGCTTTCTTTGTGCGGCGAAAAACCTGGGATATTATGTTGCCACTACTGACCTTCGGAATGATCCTTTGCATCACTCCCTCGTTCCCCGGAACCTTTCATCAGGACGCGGAAGCCAGCAGGCCGGTTAACGGGGTTTCCGTTCTTCCCCAGACAGCGATCCGGCCGGAGGCCACACGTATCCTGAAAGAACTTTCCGAGGGACGTGACAAGCACAGCCTGACCCGGCAGGAGAAGCGCATCCTGAAAGCCGAATTCCGTGATCAGATGCGGATCTTCATCAAAGCCACACTTACGGGCGACCGGCAAGCTGCCGGAAATGCGGGAGCCATCCTCCTGGTCATCCTCATCGCGATCGGATTGGGGATCCTTTTGGGATTCGCCGCCTGTTCGCTGGCCTGTAGCGGAGCCGAAGGGGCTGCGATCGCTTTATCCGTGCTCGGTGGTCTCGGCATCATCATTGGCGGGATACTGATCATCCGAAACATCCGGCGAAAAGGACCCAAGAAGGACACATCGGACACCCCTGAGGCCCCATGAACCCCTATTACAGGCAACAGGGCTTCCCCGCATATGAACCCAGGGCCGTAATTTCATGCCCGCATTAAATGAGCGCCTCCATGATCTACGCCTTTGGGGAACACATCCCGGTGGTACACCCTTCGAGTTTCATACATCCGCAGGCGGCCGTGACCGGTGACGTGATCATCGGAAAGGACTGCTATATCGGACCGGGCGCTGCTTTGCGGGGTGACTGGGGCCGGATCATACTGGAAGACGGCTGCAACGTGCAGGAGAACTGCACCCTTCACCTGTTTCCCGGTCAGTGTGTTTTGCTCAAGTCCGGTGCCCACATCGGACATGGTGCCATCATCCACGGCGCCACGATCGGCCGGAACTGTCTGATCGGGATGAATGCCGTCATCATGGACCGGGTGGAGCTGGGAGACGAATGCATCGTAGGAGCACTCACCTTTATCAAACAGGACGAGAAAATACCTCCCAGAAGTCTGGTCGTCGGGAACCCGGGCCGGATCCTGCGCAACGTGACCGATGCGATGATGTCGTGGAAGACCGAGGGCACCCGCTTGTACCAGGAGCTTCCGGCACAGTGCCACGACCGACTTCGGCCCTGCGAACCCCTGGATATACCCCAGCCGGACCGACCTCGCGCCGAAGGCAACTACCTGCCATTCCAGGAAAAGAGTCCGACCTGAAAAGTCATTTCGTATACTTTTTTGTACCTTAATCGCCGTTATCAATCACGTTTCCTAAAGTCGTTGCCATGATGAAAAAACTACTCATTTTCCCCGTTGCCTGTACCCTTGTACTTGCGGCCCCCGCCCAGAAAGGGGACGGGTTCGTCTATGCCATCACGGACCAGCAGCCCAATGGCGTGTCCTGGAACTTCCTTCGAAAACTCGATCTGCAGACCGGTGCCTACAGCGGCGTGTTGCTCGAAGGGAACGACACACGCGTCGTGGCTTACGATGCCACCAGCAGAAAACCGGTTGCCACACCGATGTCCGACACCCGGGTTGGCCTCTGGGCAAATGCGCCCTTCGGTACCGGAGTGGCCGCCATGGCATATGACCGCCGGAACGACCGCCTGTACTATACCCCGATGTTCATCGACCAGTTGCGCTATATCGACCTGAAAACCATGAAGGTCTATTACGTTACCGAATTGGCCTTTACCGGAAAACCGGAAAAGACCAGCGACCAGGGAAACATCGTGACCCGCATGGTGATCGCTTCGGATGGGAACGGCTATGCCATGACCAACGATGCCACGCAGCTGATCCGTTTCACGACGGGAAAAAGAACCGCCATCACCGACCTGGGTACCCTGGTGGACGATCCGGCCAATGAAGGTGTTTCCATTCACAACTCCTGCTCCAGCTACGGCGGCGATATGATCGCCGATGACAAGGGGCGCCTGATCGTTTTCTCTGCCCGCAATCAGGTGTACCGGATCGATCTGGAGAGCAAGGTGGCAACGCGCCTGGGTGCGATCAAAGGACTGCCGCAGGGCTTCACCGTGAACGGTGCGGCCGTCACAGCAGAAAACCGCATCCTTGTAGCGAGTGCCGTAATGGGTGGCGGATATTATATGATAGATATGAACAGCCTGAATGCAACCCCTTATGCCATGAACGGTACCAGTTGGCAAAGTTCCGATCTGGCCAACGGGAATCTGTACGTGACCGGGGAAAAGACCGATAACCCGACCGTAGAGCTACTGCGTGCCAAACCCCAGCCGATGGAAGAGAACAGCCGGGTAAGCATCTATCCCAACCCCGTATCGCAAAACCAGTTCATGATCCAATTCACAAGCCTCGATCCCGGCAGCTACACGATCACCCTGACCGATATCATGGGACGTCGTATCTACCAACAGCCTGTGATCCTGAATGGCTCCCTGCAACAGCAAGTGGTCAAACTCGACCCTTCGGCCGCAAGAGGCGTTTATCTCGTGAATGTACTGGACGGGAACAACAAGACCGCCTACAGCACAAAGATCGTAGTGCAGTAAGCCCCCGATTCGGAAGCATACGAACCCCGCCGGGACCCCTCCCTGCGGGGTTCATCATTTATAAGAGTCTCTGTACCCGTTCCGACCTGAGTAAGCGCTCCGGGAGTATCTTTGTTCGGCCACAAAAAAGGCTGCAGTGGATAAAAGCAACTTCGTCGATCAGATTCGTGTATTCTGCCGAAGCGGCCATGGCGGGGCCGGGAACAAGCATTTCCTCCGAACCAAATTCACGGCTCTCGGCGGCCCGGACGGAGGTGATGGCGGCCGCGGAGGTCATATCATCCTGAAAGGTAACCGGAACCTCTGGACGCTTCTGCACTTGCGATACCACAAGAATATCCTGGCGGAAAACGGGGAAAAGGGCGGGGCCAATAACAGCACGGGTCGCGATGGCAAGGATATCATCATCGAGGTTCCCCTGGGCACCGTGGCCCGAGATGAGGCGTCGGGGAAGACGGAAGTTGAGATCCTCGAAGACGGGCAGGAGATCGTATGGATGCCGGGCGGACGTGGCGGTCAGGGCAATGCCCGATTCGCAACCCCCACCAATCAGGCCCCCGAACATGCACAGCCGGGACTTCCCGGACAGGAAGGATGGAAGGTACTTGAACTGAAAGTATTGGCCGACGTGGGCCTGGTTGGATTCCCGAATGCAGGAAAATCCACCCTGTTGTCGGTGATCACCGCTGCCAAACCCAAGATCGCAGACTATGCGTTTACTACCCTGTCGCCTAACCTGGGCATCGTGGCCTACCGGGATGGCAGGAGTTTCTGTGTGGCCGACCTTCCGGGTATCATTGAAGGGGCCGCGGAGGGTCGAGGTCTCGGACATCGTTTTTTACGCCATATCGAACGAAATCCCGTCCTGCTGTTCCTGATACCGGCCGACAGTGCCGATCACCGAAAGGAATTCGATATCCTGGTTCACGAACTGGAACGGTACAACCCCGAACTACTGCACAAGCGGTTTGTCGTTGCGGTCAGCAAGAGCGACCTGCTGGACGCTGAACTCCGGGAAGCGGTGGAAAAGGAATTGCCGCAGGAACTGCCGCATGTGTTTATTTCCTCCGTATCCCAGCAAGGTCTGACCGAACTCAAAGACCTCCTCTGGAAAAATCTCAATATGGCTGCGGAGGAGTCGGCCGCGGATGCCAACCCACCCGAACACATTGACTGATCACTTTTCCGGATATGGAATCCCAACAATGTCTTTTTTGCGGACACCGGGTAGAACTGGTACATGTTCACGGTCATTATCAGTGCCCCGTTTGCTTCACGAATGCCCTGCCGTGCTGCGACGGCGACAATTGCGATACCAACCGGCTACTGGATCCGCGTGCAACGGGAATCCTTGAAAGGAAAGATCCACATTCCGTCAAGGCGATCCGGAACGGGTCGGATCCTCAGTAAGCACGACCAACCGTATCACAAGCGGCTTTCAGGAGGGAGTTCCCGTCGATCGCATCCTGCCATTTTTCCCAGAACATGACCCCCGCCGCAATATCCTTGGCCAGCTTGGCCTTCCGCTTGGTGGTATAAATCCCATTGTAATAAACCTTGTAATTGATGAAACTGCCACTCGTAACAATGGCCGAGTCGTACAGGGGATTACCACTTTGCGCGAGGATATTACGATAACTGAGTACGGTACCGGTCTGTGTCATACCGGAGGGACGGCCATAGGAGGGAATTCCCAAAACACATTTGGAAGCCGGCATCCCCCGGGTGTTAAGCCAATAGTTGAGACAGACCGTGGCAAGGGTGTAATCGCTGTGGTGCCGATAGAGTTCGGACGGATTGGTGCTGAAATCATCGTAGGCCATCACATTGAAGAAATCCACGTAGGGGAAGATCTCATTTCGAATGGCATCCCGAAAGCCCCCTGCGTACTTTCCGGCCGTAATGGCGCTGCTCAGGTAATAGCGGCCATCCCGGTGCAGGGAGTCCGACAGTTCCTTGACCAGTGCGGTGAAGGTGATATCACTGCCATTAGAGGTGGAGGGAAATTCCCAATCGAGGTCGACCCCGTCAAGATCCTGTGAGCGGACGACACCCATCACCTGACGGATGAAATTGTTGCGACCGGCAGCCGTTGCGGCCATATTCCGGAAGTTAGTGGTACCGTCCAGACCGTCATTGATGCCCAACAGCACCTTGGCATTGTTTGCACGCGCCTTATCGCGCACCGCGGGTAAGGCTGCCACAGGTGAAGAGGGCGCGGATAACCCGCCGGAACCATTCACCTGATAGAACGCATAGATGACCACATTGGTCATACGGAACTTGATATCAGGCACATCGGCCAGGCTGCGGTAGGAAGGGAAATAACCGACCACATAGTATCCGAACGGAGCGGGCGGCTGAATACTGATATAGGTGAAATTGGCCTGGGCGCTGCTGCAACCCGTAGCCCCTCCGGAGGCATTTTTAGGCTGCACGAACCAGTAGTAGGTGGCATTGGGCGTAGCTGAGATCGTTGCGGTGTACGAGGAAGTGGTCAGGCCCGTGGCCACGGCAGAGGTCGGATTGGGTCCGGATCCCAGAAAGACATCATAGGTGGTTGCCCCGGAAACGGCATTCCAGGTGAGTGTAACTGAGGTTCCGGTAACGAACCCGTTGGTGGCAGGACCCGTCAGCACCGTACAGCCCGGAACAGGGCTTGGGGTCGGCGGAGCCGGGGTATCCCCTTTTTTGCTGCAGGCGGGCAACAGCAATACGACCCCAATGAGGACCAGGAATGTGCCCTTCATTCTCATAAGTGGTTTTTGGAACTTTAAGATACGGGATTTGATCCAAGCGGAGGTCATCCGATAGCCTTTTTACGTAGGTTTGTCGCCTAAATGATGACTCATGAAGAAGCTGTTCCTTTCCATCGTTCTGTTCCTCTCGCTCGTTGGCCGAACACTGGCCGATGAAGGGATGTGGCTCCCGCTGCTGCTGGGCCAACAGGTATACAATGAGATGGTGAAAAAAGGCCTGAAACTCACTAAGGACCAATTGTACCACATCAACCAGCCCTCACTGAAGGATGCCATCATCATATTCGGCGGTGGCTGTACCGGTGAGATCGTATCGGCTGAGGGGCTGATCTTCACCAACCACCACTGCGGCTACGATGCCATCGCCACGGCAAGTTCAGTAGAGAACAATTACCTGCGCGACGGCTTTTATGCGCGTTCGAAAAAAGAAGAGATCCGCACCGCTTTATCGGTGCAGTTCCTGCTTCGCATCGAAGATGTGACCAAGGAAGTGATGGATTCCTTAAAGGGGCTGACCGGTAGCGAACGGTTGACCCGCCAGTCGGCGGTACTGGCCGCCATCAATAAACGGATGAGCGATGCGGGACAGCAGATCGAAACCCGGGTGAGTTCCCTTTTCAAAGGCAACCAGTACCTGGCATTCGTATACCAGCGGCACTCCGATGTACGGCTGGTCGGCACCCCGCCGGAAAGCGTAGGTAAATTCGGAGGTGATACAGACAACTGGGAGTGGCCCCGGCACACCGGCGATTTTTCCGTGTTCCGCGTATACACGGCACCGGACGGCAAGCCCGCCAAATACAACGAGGCCAATGTGCCGATGAAACCGAAATGGTATCTCCCGGTATCCCTCAAGCCCCTGAAAGACGGTGATTTCGCGATGATCTGGGGATACCCCGGCAGCACGAACCGCTACGAAAGCTCCTATGGCATACAACTGGCCACGGATATCAATAACCCCACCCTGGTCAAACTCCGTGACATGCGCCTCCGCTACATGTTCGAGGAGATGAAAAAAGATCCTGCCGTCAAACTACAACTGGCCTCCTCCTATGCGAGCATTGCAAACTACTGGAAATTCTTCGACGGAGAATCCAAGCAACTGCTGAAGTACGATGTATACGGACAGAAGAAGTCCTATGAAACCCGATTCATGACCTGGGCCAAAGGCAATTCAGCGTATGAGAACCTGTTCACCGATCTTGCAAAAGCCTATGACGCCTGGCGGCCGTACGCCAAGCACCGGGTCTATATCAACGAAGGGATCAATGGATCGCCGCTGCTGGCCTTTGCCGGCTCCCTGCTGCAACTGGAGGCCCTTTTGGTAAAACCCGGCACTGCTCCCGCGGATATCCGAAAGGCCGTGGAAGCGGCGACCGGTGCCCGTACCGGATTCCTGGAAAGCGAGAACAAGGCCTCGGACCAGCAGATCCTGGGCAGTATGCTCCGGATGTTCTATGATGATGTCGACCCCCAACAGCATCCGATCGGTTTCTTCGCAGCACTTAAGAATGCCCATGGCCCGCTCAACGACGATAAGACCTATCGAAGCTATGCAGCGGACGTCTTTCAAAAGACCATGATATTTGATGATACAAAATGGAACGCTTTCGTAGCCAATCCGGACGGAGCCACCCTGCAAGGCGATCCCGCCTTTGCATGCGCCAGTGCCTTTCTCACCAACTACATCAGTAAGTACAACGCCTTGTTCCAGCAATTCAACGCCCGGAACGCCGAGTTCGGCCGTCTCTACCTGAAAGGGATCATGGAGATGGACCCCGTTAAATCCAAAATGATGTATCCGGACGCCACCTTCACCATGCGAGTGAGCTACGGTAATGTAAAATCGTATCGTCCGCGGGATGCTGTTTTTTACGACTACGTCACGACCTCGAAGGGGCTGTTGGAAAAGTACAAGGCAGGAGACTATGAGTTCGATCTCCCCGCCAAGCAGGTGGAAATGCTCCGAAACAAGGACTTTGGGCCTTACATGGATCCCACACGTAAGGAGCTGGTCATCGGGTTCATTACCACCAATGATATCACGGGAGGCAACTCCGGATCTCCTGTCATCAATAACAAGGGAGAGCTCATCGGTCTGGCTTTTGATGGCAATTATGAAGCGCTCAGTCATAAGCTGGCATTCGACAAGGACCTCAATCGAACGATCTGTGTCGACATCCGTTACGTTCTGTGGTGCATCGACAAACTGGGTGGCGGCAACAATATCATCAGCGAGCTGAAACTCATGAAGTAGGGGGCGATATCTTTTCACGAAAGCCATCCTTCTAAGACAGGGATGGCTTTTTTCATGCATGACTTGAAGGGGTGGCCGGTTGGAGGTTCCCGCTGCAGCCGCTACCTTTAAACGGTAAACACCGTTACCATGCCTACCCCGCAGCTCATCCGACAGATCGATCTATTCCGGCTTTCCATACCCCTCACCGAACCGTTTATCACCTCGCTGGGCACCGATACCCATGCCCATAATGTGGTGGTCCGCATCAACACGGATCAAGGGCTGACCGGTTTCGGGGAATGCAGCCCTTACATGCCCATCAACGGAGAGAGTCAGGATACCTGCTTCATCGTAGGCCAGTACTTCGCACGGGCCCTGAAAGGGAGAGATGCGCTTGATATTGTGGGGGCCATACAACTCATGGACCGTATCATTTACGGCAATACAAGTATCAAGAGCGCCTTCGATATCGCATTGCATGATCTGGCGGCTCAGGTAGCGGGAATACCCCTGTACCGATTGCTGGGCGGCACGACCAACAAGACCCTGGTGACCGATTACACCGTGAGCATCGGAGAACCGAAGCAAATGGCGTCAGATGCAGTACGGATCAGGGACCAGGGCTATCCGGCCATCAAGGTGAAACTGGGTCGGAACGGGAAGCGGGATGTGGAACGCATCCGTGCGATCCGTAAGGCGGTCGGACCTTCTACTCCCCTGCGTATCGATGCCAATCAGGGGTGGAAGGTAAAAGAGGCGATCACAACCCTACAGGCCCTGAAACCCTTTGGGATTCAATATTGCGAGGAGCCGATCGCGCGGTGGAACTACCTGAAACTACCAACCATCCGAAAGAAAAGCCCGATCCCGATCATGGCCGACGAGTCTTGCAGCGATTCACACGATGCCCGGCGACTGATCGAAATCAAGGCCTGCGATCTGTTCAATATCAAACTGAGCAAGGCCGGCGGCTTACATGAAGCACTGCAGATCGTACGAAGGGCCGAAAAAGCAGGGATCACCCTGCAGGTGGGTGCGATGCTCGAAAGCCGGCTCGCGATGACGGCCTTCGCACACCTGGCACTTTGCAGTCCTGCCATCGAACACTGTGATTTCGATACGGCACTCATGTTTTCGGAAGACCCCGTCAGTGGCGGGATCCAATACGGGACCAACGGTACCATTACCGTACCTGATACACCAGGGCTCGGGGCGACGATCAAAACAGAATGGCTGGAACGATTGGAACGAGCCGGATACTAATCACTCAGGAAACCAAGGCCGGGGCCTTATCCATTGGCAGAGATCCGATAAGAAGGCACCCATTGCCTATAGAGGTCGAGAGGGTCAGTTCCCCACCCATTGTGATCACGCGGCTTTGGATCTTTTTGAATCCCAGACTTTCCTCACGGATCAAGCTTTGATCGAACCCGATCCCGTTATCCCGGATCATGAACTGTACGGCATTATCGCCGGTACGGATCTCAATAGTAGCTTCCGTAGCCTTGGAGTGACGGAATACGTTCTCGAGCTGTTCCTGAACGATCCGATAGAGCGATATTTTGACGTCCTGGGGTATCCGGGCGTTCCGATCGATGGCATCAATCAGATTGATCTTGATCGGATTGCTCTCTGCCCCATAATAATTCACCAGATCCTTGATGGCATCCATCAAGTCGTATTTGGCCATGAGCGGGGTGGCCAATGCATGGGAAAGCTTTCGTATATCCGTGAGGGCTTTTTCGATGTTTTCCATGCTTTTGACCAACAATTGGTCCGGGTGCTCCATCTTGCTATTGTAGAAATCAAGATACATTTTCGAAACCGACAGTACCTGATTGATATTCTCATGCAACTCTTCAGCCACGACGTTATTATCCCGTTCCTGCGACTGCAGGGCCACCTGAGCGATGAGTCGTTGTTGTTTTATCTTCTCCTCAACGAGATCCTTTTCCAGCTTTCGCTGATCTGTAATATCACTGATGGCACCGATCATCTGAACCGGTTGTCCTTGAGCATCATAAGATATATGGGAGCGATCCGTAAAGATCCTGTATAGGCCGTTCAAATCCCGGTACCGGTACTCCAGTCCGCAAAAACTGGCCTTCCTGTCTAAACTGGCCTTTCGTCGTTCCAGCAACACGGGCCGGTCTTCGGGATGGACACTCTCCAGGGTCCACACATAGTGCTCCTTATCCCCGATACGCTTTTTCTCAAAAATTCCTGGAATGGGAACATTGCTCACGATCTTTTCGCTGTTCAGGTCCCATTCCCATATATAGTCATGGGTGACTTCATTTACGACCAGCTCGTATCGGGCCTTCAGGGCTTCGATCTCACGTATGTATGTAAGTTCGGCGGTAACATCGCGCTGCATGGAAATGAAATTAACATGTCTGCCCTGTTCATCGAAGATGGGTGTGACCTCGATGTCATTATGATAGGGATCCCCGTTTTTGGTGAAGTTTATGATCGTGGCCCTTGCATATTCCAGATTCTTAAGCTTATCGGACAGATACCGGATCTCTTTATCTGAGTATCCCTCCCGCTGAAGGAATTCCCGGGGTTTTTTTCCGATGACCTCCTCCAGGGTCCACCCGCTGATCCTTTCAAAGGCCTTGTTCACCCACTCGATACGTCCGCTGGTATCCGCAATGATAACCCCACTCCGGATCCTCGTAGCGATAAATGAGAGTTTACTCAGCTGATTTTCGACCTTTCGCAAGTCCTCCAACTGGCGGGTGATCACAATGTTCTTTTCGGCGATAATGGAAAAGGATCCCTGTATGTCCTTATTGATCGCTTCCAATTCTTTACCCGACCTCGTAACGTAGGACATGAGCTGCCCATTGACCCGGTTCAGATAACCGACCTGAAACCCGATAGCCAGAAACGCTCCAATAAAATTCAGCAGTCGCTGCGACCAAAGTTCCTCCGGCGTATATTCATGTTGGATGAAGAATTTGGGCTCAAATGCCATGATCCAGATACTGCAGGCCATCACCAGTGCAATCAAGGTCCACGCATATTTACGTTCATCACCCTGCAAAACGATCAGACAGCCTACAATAACGGGAGCCATGAATATCAGCACCCCATTCTCGATACCGCTGATCATGGCCAGCATGGTTACTGCAGCTGTTACATAGAGGACCAAAAGGATCTTGGAAAACAGATACCACTTCCATGCATACATCAATAAGGCAAACAACGCATAGACGATGGCGGTTGAGGTAACCCACGCCTCTCCTCTCAGACCATACAATATATTTATAGCCGTATAAAGGACCCCCGTAACCAAAAGGATGATGACCATGTAAAGATGAAACTTGTTCAGCCGCATCTTCATCAGTTCCTGTGGGGAACCGGTAAAGTCATCCTCCCAGATCGTTTTAAGCCTGTCTTTCAGCAACCGCATTGCAACAAGGTGTAAGTGAAATTCGGAATGAATTTAAGATTTTTCCGGCGCCGGGTCGGACAAAAAACAGGGAGTGCTCCCTGGCAGACACATGCAATATTTTAACGTATTTTGCAGTGTGATTTTCAACTAACTGCAATTCCGGAAGGCCTCAGATACATACCGGGGGCACCCCATGTCACGAATCGATCTTTTCAATATTGACACCTTGGCGAAGGAATTGCTGATGACTGCCGATGGCTCGCAAACGATCCGCGATCGGAAACGGAACATCACCTATCATTCCCTTCACGGAGCCATCCGGGAATCAAGGCATGTTTATATCGAAGCCGGATTTAACAGGCTTCCTGCGGACCGACCGGCACGGGTGCTGGAAACAGGGATGGGCACGGGATTGAACGCCTTGCTCACCTGTGTCGCGGCCGAACACCATGGACAACCGGTATATTATACGGCCACGGAGCCGTTCCCTTTGGATGCCATGCTGACGGAGTCGCTGGATTATGCGATGCGCATCGGACGTCCGGATATGTCGGTGTGGTTGCACCGGCTGCATGCGGCTGACTGGGAGAAGCCTGTGCCAATGTCATCCGCCTTCACCTTGGTAAAGAGACGGCGTTCCGTACTGGAGGTCACCGATCCCGACCGATTCGATCTTATCTACCATGACGCGTTCGCGCCGGATGCGCAACCGGAACTCTGGACCGCAGGTGCATTTCGTGAGCTGTATCAGAAACTTCAGGAGGGCGGTATACTGGTCACCTATTGCAGCAAGGGGGTCGTACGAAGGAATATGCTGTCCGTGGGCTTTTGCGTGGAGAAACTTCCCGGGCCACCCGGAAAGCGTGAAATACTGCGCGCGATCCGAACCACCTAGAGATCAGGCCTCGGCCCAGGTACGAAAGTCGGCTACGCGCTCCCGACTCACCACGATCTCTTCCTGTGTCTGATGGCCTCGCAATGACAACTTCAACCGGCTGTTATAGTAAGGCTTCACCTGCTCGATGGCATCAATATTCACGATATAGCTGCGGTTCAGCCGAAAATAGGAACGCGGATCCAACAGACCGGAGAGTTGTTCCATCGTGTATTCCGCCACATATCGGTTGCCTTCCCGATCCACCAAGTGCACGATCTTGTTATCGGCCCGGAAATAAGCGATCTGGTCCACCGGTATGAAATAAAGTCGCTGCCCCACCTTTCCCAGGAACCGTTTCCGATAACGGGGCTCCGGAGCCGGGGACAGGCGGCTGTAATCGACCGGCTCCCAGGCAGCCGACAGGAAACGATACTTGGTTAGGGCTGCCGCGAGTGCTTCACGCGTAACTGGTTTGAGAATGTAATCGATGCAGTACAAACGAAGCGCTTCCAGCGCATACTGGTCATAGGCTGTCGTGAAGATCACCGGGCGACGATACTCCACACTTTTAAAAATATCGAAACTGTGTCCGTCCGAAAGATGGATGTCCATCAACATGAGATCGGGCTGCCGGTTCAGGCGCAGGTACTCCACCGTATCCTCTACGCCTTCCAGGCAAGCCGCTACCACGATGGAAGGGTCGCAGGATGCCAACAAGGTTTTTAGCCGCTCGCAGGCCGGCTTTTCATCTTCTACGATAACAACATGCATGATCAGGAATTGAGCGGGAACAAAGGCAGCTGGACCTCGAAGTACTGCTCCGTTCGCTCAATCTTAACAGCCCGATCACCGATGAGTTCGTAACGCCGGCAGATATTCCGAAGCCCGAGCTGCGGGGAGGGCGTTGCCGACAGCCGCGGCTGGAGGTTGTTCCGGATCGTCAGCATCTGGTTCCCATTTGCATAAATCATTATGTGTAAAGGCTTTTGAACGCTTACGATATTATGCTTGATGGCGTTCTCAATGAGCATCTGGAGCGCCGCAGGTATCAGTTGCCAGCTTCGGTATGAATCAGGGACCTGAATATCGACCCGAACACCATTGTCGAATCTTTTGCTCAGCAGAAACAGATAAGGTTCAACAGATTCAAGCTCATACCGTAGTTCCACCAGCTCTTTTTCCTGGGTCATCAGAATATACCGGTAGAGCCGGGAAAACTCCTCGATGAAGCGATTGGCCTCCGGGTTGTCCCGGATCACCATGCCGGAAAGTACATTGAGATTATTGAAAAGAAAATGCGGGTTGATCTGACTTTTTATGAGCTGAACCTGTGCCTGCTCACCGGAACGGCGCAGCGCCTCTGCCTCCTGCCATTTCTGACGATACTCCCGGATGTAAAAAAGCAACGCATTGACCAGGTGAAAGAAAAGATTGATAAGCGTCGCATAGATCACGTTGAGCTTAAGCGGATTGCCGATCTCTGCCGGCGAATGGCCATAGATGCCGATGCCGATGGCATAGACCATGAGCAGGGCGGCCACCACAGCCACCACGTTCCCGGCCAGAAAGAACGTCCCCAAAAAACGGAATTTCCGTCCGTTCTTCAGGAACCGACGCTTCATCCATGGTTTAATGAGGCGATTCCCCTCCCAGGTTAAGAAAGTGACACCCAGGATGGTCAGAGCCGCATGATACCAGCGGACCGTGATTCCGAAATACTGGTATACATCACAAAGAACCGTATTCAGGTATACATACCCGGATAACAGCAGCATGAACAGGTATCGGTACCGGTGATGGAACAGCATGGCATAAAAATAGCTCAGTTCCGTCGAAAGGACGGAACTGAGCTGTTGTTCAATAGGTTGGATTCAGATATCTCATTAAGGGAGCAGTACGCGGTCGATCACGTGTACTACACCGTTTCGGCACATGATGTTCGCTGCGGTAATGGTAGAACGGTTTCCGCCATTGCCATTGCCCTGGATGGAAGGACCACCGCCGGTACCACCGGTCAGGTTGATGGTGGTATTGCCGCCGGCCAGCATGGCCAGGTTGCCATTGGCCAGATCAGACGAAAAAGCTCGGCCACCGCGTACATGGTAGCGCAGCACAGCAAGCAGGGTAGCGACGGGAATTTGATTGATATCAGTCAGACTCAGTGCAGAAAGAAGCTGCGTAAAGGCCGCATTGGTCGGAGCGAAAACGGTCAGAGTGGCCGAACCGAGTGTACCGGCCAGGGTGGGATCGCCACCCGGTGCCGTTGTAGCGCGGGTCACTGCCTTTACCAGGGAATCCAATCCGCTACCGGGAGCAGCAGCGGTCTGTACGATAGTTCCCGCAGGGGGCAACAATACGCGGCCGATCACGTGGATCACGCCATTGTCGGCACCGACATCGGCAGTTGTGACCTTCACACCATTGACGAATACGCCACTTGTATTCTTGGTTACAAATACAGAATCACCGCTGGCGGTAGTGACCTTGGCGTTGGGACCGGCAGGCACATCGGCTGCCATTACTTTGGCACCCAATGCATGGTACAGAATGATGCTGGAGGCCTGGGCCTGCGTCAGGGAGTTCAGTACCGTACTAGTGATGCCGGAGGCCGTAAAGGCTGCATTATCCGGTGCGAAGACCGTGAAGGGTCCGGTACCGCTCAGGGTACCCTGCAGATTTGCCTTGATGACGGCGGCTTCCAGGGTGCTGAAATTGTCATTGTTTACCACGATATCAGTGATCGTGTTGGGCACTTTGACATCCTCGTCCTTGTCGCAGCCGGTAAATACCACCGGAAGTGCGAAGGCGCCGAGGAGCAGTGTTTTTCGAATGATCGGAAGGAATGTCATGATGTTATAGTTTGTTTAATAAGATAACATCAGTAAATCCTCACATGTGAACGTGGAGCTGCGAAACGGCCCGATTCCGGCGTGAATCGTAGAATAAGGGGAGTGAACGGTGTTTAAGGCTTCCAGAAAAAGCGGCTCAGGAGAGGGTCCAGCTCATGCCGCCCCCCTTTTCGTCTTTGAGCTGGATGCCCAGGGAAACCAGCTGGTCCCGGATCTTATCGGAGGTCACAAAATCCTTTCGCAACCGGGCCTCCCGACGGATCTCGATCAGCAGGTCCATCACCCCGCTGAGCTTGTCGCTGCCGGGCTCGGCCACCCCCTGCAGACCCAGGATATCCTCCAGCCAGGTCTTTAGCTCCGTGCGGAGCCGTTGAAGGACCGGAGTACCCAGTGCGCCGGGTGGCAGATTGCCGTCGTGAAGTGAGTTGATGACGGGCACCAATTCAAAGATGGATGCCAGCACCCGGGCCGTCCCGAAATCGTCGTTCATGTCGGCTGCGAACCCGTCTAGGATGTGCATGACCTTGTTCTCCAGTTCCGGATCGGGCCGCACCGATGGATCTTGCGTTAGGCCCGGCAATTTTGCATAGGCCTCCCACAGTCGTTTCAGCCCCCGTTCCGCCCCCTGCAGTGCCTCATTGCTGAAATCGAGGGTGCTGCGATAATGGGTCTGAAGGATGAAGAAGCGGACCGTCATCGGATGGTAGGGCTTCTCCAGCTCGGGATGATCGCCGCTGAAAAGTTCGGTGAGACGGATCACATTGTTATAACTCTTGCCCATCTTGCGTCCGTTGATCGTGATCATATTATTGTGAACCCAGTAACGGACCGGGGCCTGCTGGTTGCAAATGGTACTTTGTGCAATTTCACTTTCGTGATGCGGAAAGAGCAGGTCCATCCCGCCGCCATGTATATCGAACCGCGGCCCCAAATACTTGGTGGCCATGGCCGAGCACTCGATATGCCAGCCGGGATAACCTACACCCCAGGGGCTTTGCCAGCGCATGATATGTCCGGGAGCGGCGTGTTTCCAAAGTGCGAAATCCGCAGTATCCCGCTTTTCAGCCTGACCCTCCAATTCGCGGGTGGTTTCCAGCAGTTCATCGATCACCCGACCGCTCAACCGCCCGTAATCATGGGCATCCGCATATTTTTTGACATCGAAATACACGGAACCGTTCATCTCGTACGCGTACCCCGCCTCGATGAGCTGCTTGATCATTTCGATCTGCTCGACGATATGCCCGGTCGCGGTGGGCTCTATGGAAGGCGGCAGGGTGTTGAAGCGTTCCATGGCCCAGTGGAACAGGTTGGTATATTTCTGCACGAGTTCCATGGGCTCAAGCTTTTCAAGCTGGGCTTTGACGGCGATCTTATCGACGGCATCGCGGCCCTCCTCTTCAAAGTGACCGGCATCGGTGATGTTGCGTACATACCGGACCTTATAACCCAAATGCAGAAGATACCGATAAACCACATCGAAGGTGATGTAGGGTCGTGCATGGCCAAGATGGCTCTCCCCGCTCACCGTGGGGCCGCATACGTACATACCAACATGACCGGGCGTCAGCGGCGTAAACACTTCTTTCTGCCGGCTGTAAGAATTATAGATCTTCAATTCGCTCATGTGGGAAGGTTGGAGGCGACCGGCCGGATAGGAATGGACCGCAGGGATCGGGGAGATCGGCAGGTACGCCGGGCTCGGCCGCGCAGGATAAAGTTACGGCTTTTTGAGCAGCTCAAGGTCTGCGACCAGCAGGTAATGGTCAGACAACCCCCGGACCACGCGGCCGAATTGACGGACCCGAAATCTGGGGTCGGCAAATATATAATCGATCCGCAGGGTAGGTGCCAGGCCGCTGAAAGTACGTCCGATACCGGAGCCCTTTTTCAGGAAGGCATCCTGCATGCGGCCACGCATGGTAAAATAGGTATACGAGGTGGGCACGTCGTTGAGGTCGGCACAGAGGATCCGCGGATGCGGTGCATTGCCCATCAGTTCATGAGCCATATCAGCCTGGATACTTCGAAGCAGAAAGGCCCGTTTGACCTTCCGAAGGATACTGCGGGAGTTGGCGACCAGGCTGTCACTACCGTTAGTAATCCGGCCGATGCGTTCATAATCCTTAATCCCGAACTGGTTCGATTGAAGATGAGTATTATAAATCCGAATCGTATCCCCCGCGAACCGAAGGTCCGCATACATCAATACATCGGCGAGGGTAGGCCGGGGATACCGCGCCCTTCCGGTATCGACAAATGGGATACGGGAGAAGATGATCGAGCTGTAATAATGATTGTCGCCATCCCGGTCATAGGAAAAATAATAAAACGGATAGCCCAACGCACGGATGGGTTCGATATTGTCGTAATAATCCCCGTTAGTGGATGTGTGAAACTCCTGCAGGCAAAGTACATCGGCATCCTGGCGGCGGATCAACTCGATCATCTCAAGCCGCTTGCGACTTTTCTCATTGGTGTTTCGTTTGAGTTCAAGGAACCGGGCCACATTCCAGGTCACCACCCGCAGGGTACCCGGAGCCCGTTTCCGGTCGAACGGGACCGGTCGGTGGAAAGCAAAGCTGACCAACAGGTTCGGCACCGCGAGCACAAGTGCGATACCCGAGATCAATGCATAGCGGGGGCGCAGGATGACCAGCCACCAGACCAGAAATACCAGATTCAGCAGCAGCAGGTAGGGGAATCCCAGTCCCAGAAATCCGAGGAATCCCGTGTAGCGGGGATGAAGGTGGGGCACGGCGCAGGAAAGCAGGAAGATGAAAACCTCCACTGCGTTCGCAATGATCAGGGCACGTTTGGTGAACAGGCGGATGCGGCCGGACATGTTCGCAATTTACATAACGGGCGGGGTACCGCCCACTCAGGAGTCGCCCCGGCTCGCACGGTCGAGGAGCTCCCGTTCCTCATCGGTCAACTGGTCATAACCCTGTTGGTGGATCTTCTCGAGTATGGCATCGATCCGTTCCTGTGAGACACGCGGGGTACGAACGAAGGGACGGGGACCGGTCTGGTAAAAATCATATTCGCGGGCGCTCTGCCCCTTCCGGGGACGGTCGGGATGGAACAAATGGGTGAGCCAGTCGAAAAACCGGTTCATCCAGGCACTGCCATCATATCCAAGCCGAAAGCACCACAGGAACAGGGCTCCGACGAGCAGAGCGGTCAGGTGGGTGGCCAACAGACCGGGTTCGCGGACGGACACGGTGGTAAAAAGAGATACCAGGTAGAATGATGAGATCACCCAGAGCGGGATGCCCTTCCCGATATTAGGGAAGAGCCGGTAGTTGGGAGCGAACAGCGTGGTTACGATGGCAACGGCCATGACCCCGCAGGTGGCACCGCCCAGCATGAAGCCGGTCGGACCGGGCAGGAGCTGGTGTGCGATCAAAAATGCGATGCCGCCCCCCAGCGCTCCGTAGAGGAAGACCGGAATGATCATACGGCCTCCGGTCAGCGAACGCAGGATCATCCCAAAGGAGGCCAGCCAGAACATATTCGAGAAGACGGACCAGAATTCGTTGCCGTCATGCAGAAAGGGAAAGCTCAGCAAGCTCCAGGGCCGTGCAAGCAAGGCTCCGGGATCGGCAGGCAGGGCGAACTGTCCGAGCACGTTCCGGGCGAACAGTGCCCGCGCGAGGTCCTTATCCTCGTAATTGAAATACCAGACCGCCTTCAAAAAGGCCAGCGCGATGAACAGGATCAGACAGATCGCGACCAGCAAGATCAGGTCATTGCTAAACCGCTCCGGCAGGGTGCGTGACAGGTATGATCGGTTGGATGGACGCATCGGGATTTCAGATCAGGCGGTCCGGAATGACCGGACGGTCAATATAACGAACGGCGGTCCGTTTTGTTCCAGTAAAGTACCAGGAGGAAACCGGTCAGCGCTCCGCCCAAATGGGCGAAATGGGCGATGTTATCTCCTGTGACCTTGGCCACACCCCCGAACAGGTCGATAGCAGCGAGACCGAGCATGGCCCACTTGGCCTTAACGGGTACCGGGATGAACATGATATAGAGTTCGGTATTGGGAAACAGGTAGGCGAAGGCGGCCATGACGCCCATGATCGCCCCCGAGGCCCCCAGGGCCGGTGAGGCCGCTCCGATATGGTCCCGTACCGAACGCATATCCCCCGCCTCGAAAGCGCTCAGCAACTCCCCGCAACGGATATACTGCATACCGAGGTGCAGGGCCGCAGCACCGAGTCCGGATACGAAATAAAAAAGGAGGAACCGCTTCCCGCCCCAGACATTCTCCAGAACGCGGCCGAACATCCAAAGGGTGACCATATTGAACAGGATGTGAAAGAACATCGGCGGTGGGGCGTGCAGGAACAGGTGGGTAGCGATCTGGTAGGGCTTGAACCCGTCATCGGCCGATAGCGCCCCCGCCTCCACCAGATAGCGGTGGAGCTTTTCGGGCATGGCCGGCCATAACATCAGGCGCTCCGTAATGCCATACATCTTGTCGAGGGTCAGCTGGGCGAGGTACACCAAGGCATTGATGATGATCAGATTCTTGACGATGGGAGGTGCGGAATCGGGGCGGGTGTACCTGAAATCGTTCATGGCACAAAAATAGCCATTGGAATGCGTAGCCCGGTGCGAAAATTTTTCACTGCTTCCGTTTCAATTGTACCACATTCTCGATGTGATGCGTATGCGGGAACATATCGACCGGCTGTACCTGCGTGACCTCGTACTTGGTATCCAGCATCCGCAGATCGCGTGCCTGGGTGGCCGGATTGCAGCTGACATAGACCACCAGGGGCGCCTCCATCTCCAGCACCTTCTGCACCAGCTTTTCGTGCATACCGGCCCGCGGCGGATCGGTGATGATCACATCAGGACGACCATGCGCCGCAAAGAACGCATCGGTACAGACGTCGATCACGTCTCCGGCGAAAAACGTGGCCGATTGCAGTCCGTTCAAGCGGGCATTCTCCCGGGCATCATCGATGGCTTCGGCTACCAACTCCACCCCGATGATGCTGCCTGCACCGGGACTGAGGAAAATACCGATGCTGCCCGTACCACAGTAGAGGTCGTACACCGTCTCCACACCGGTGAGTTCAGCAAAATCCCGTGTGACACGGTACAACTGCTCGGCCTGGCGGGTATTGGTCTGAAAAAAAGACTTGGGGCCGATCTTAAAAGCGAACCCTTCCAATTTCTCGATGACATATCCTTTGCCCGACCAGACGATCGGTTCGAGCCCGAAGAGACTGTCGTTTACCTTGGTATTGACGGTGTACAGCCAGGTAGTCACCTCCGGCACGGCCACACCCAGAGCCTCCATCATCGGTGTGATGCGTTTCGGATCATCTTCCCCAACAATGACATTGGCCATCACCTCACCCGTCGTGCACACACGCAGCTGAATGTTACGCAGAAACCCCGTATGATGGCGAACATCATAAAAACTCAGGTCGTTCGCATGGGCATAGGCCCGAAGGGCCTCCCGAACGCGATTCGAGGGCTCCGGCTGCAGGTAGCAGGTATGCACATCGACCACCTTGTCGAAAAACCCTCTGGCATGGAACCCGGCAGCACCCCGTACAAGGGGGACCGGCCTGACACGCGGACCAGGCAGGTCCGATACCGGCTTCACATACTCCCGTTTGGGCACATACGGATAGGCACCGAACGTATACTCAAGCTTATTGCGGAAAAAACGGTCCTCCGCCGCCCCCAGGATCGGTGCGATGCCAGGAAGCGGCACTTTTGCGATCCGCTCGAGCGCGTCGGTAACCTGTTGTTGTTTGAACCGCAATTGCTCATCATACGGCACCGTTTGCCACTGGCAGCCGCCACAGTCGCCGAAGTGCGCGCAGAAAGGGGTCACACGCCGGGGTGCGTATTCATGGAATACCAGCGGATAGCCCTCCGCCCAGTCTTTCTTATTCTTGAAAAGAAAGACATCGACCAGGTCTCCTGGAACGGTACGCTCAATGAATACCACCTTGCCGTCCCATCGGGCCAGACAGCGTCCTTCCGCGGCATACTCCTCCACGCGCAGTTTCTCCAATATCCTTGCCTTTTTCTGTTTTCGGGCCATTGGGCAAAAATACACGGAGAACCGCCGGCTTGGCCTGCTTTTGAAAAAAAGAACCCGCAAACAGGCAACGTCGGGTATGCCGCGTCGGTCTGGTAGAGAATGGCCGGCTTCCCTGTATCTTTACCCGCTGTATCGACCATGAAACGAATCATCACCCTTGTATCGATCTTCCTGTGTCCGTTCCTTCTGATGGGACAAGATGCCTACCGGATCCGGATCACGTTCAAGCCGTATAGGAACCAGTACATCTACCTCGGACATTATTTCGGAAAAAGCTACCCCGTGATCGACTCGGTACGGCTGGATGAGACCGGGACGGGTGTCTTCAAGGGCACGAAGAAGCTGAACGGAGGTATTTATCTGATCGGGTATCAGGACCGGACCCGTTATTTCGAGGTGCTGATCGATACGCAGCAAACGTTCGCCATAGTGGTAGATACGTTGCAGCAGGCCGAGAAGATCCGGTTCATCGGTTCCCCTGACAATGAACTGTTCCAGTCCTACCAAAAGGAGGTGGATGGCCGCGGACGTACGATCAATGCCCTGAAGCAGCAACTTACAACGGCGACCGCTGCCGATTCGGCAAGACTGATCGCCGCGATCACAACGGCCGACCGGGATATTCGTGACTACCGGGAGCGTTTCATCCGGGAACATCCGGGAACTCTGCTGGCCGCACTACTTACCGCCATGCGAGAACCCGAACTGCCTGCCGCCCTGCAACGGCCTGCCAACGGCCCCGACTCGCTGGCGGCCTATCAACTATTCAAATCGCGTTTCTGGGAAGGTGTTGGCTTCTGGGACGGTCGTCTGGCCTATACCACCTTTTTTGAGGAAAAACTCGATAAATATTTCAATCAACTGGTGATCCCCCACCCCGATTCGGTCATCCGCGAGATCGATCACATGATGGCATTTGCCACGGCCAGCAAGGAAATGACGCGCTTCCTCCTCATCAAATTCATCAACCGATATATCAACCAGAAGTACATGTGGGAGGATGCCGTGTTCGTGCATCTCTTCGAAAAGTACCTGAACGGAAAGGAGTACGACTGGCTGAATGAAAAGGGACGGAAATTGGTCACCGACCGCGCTTACAGTCTGATGGCGAATATCATGGGCACACCGGCTTCCGATGTGGTCCTGCCCGACTCCTCTGGAACTCTCACCGGGCTGTACGACCTGCAGGCCGACTATACGCTGCTGGTCTTCTGGGACCCCACCTGTGGTCATTGCCGGGAGGTATTGCCGCGTGTCGATTCCTTTTATCGCGCGGCGTGGAAGGCTGCGGGTTTGAAGCTGTTCGCCGTAGCCAAGGAAACGGAAGGCACACGAAGCGATTGGACCCGTTTTATCCGGGAGGAGCAAATCGAACACTGGACGCATGTATACTGCTCGAAGGCCGACGATAAGGCGCGGATCGAAAGCGGCATACCCGGCTATTCGCAGCTGTTCGATATCCAGTCATTTCCCGTTCTATATTTGTTGGACCGGGAGAAGCGGATCATGGCCAAGAAACTGGCGGTCGAACAGGTTGGCCAGGTCCTGGACATGAAACGACAGCAATGACCCTGACCGCCTGATCCGGCCCACCATTCTAATCAACATTGAGTACCCCCCCCATGAAAAAAACATCTTTCCTGTTCGTACTGCTCGTATTGGCAGCGATGCGCCCGGGCGCACAGACCCTGTTCACCTACGGCAAGCATGCCGTGGATGCCAAAGACTTCCTGCGGGCCTTCAACAAGAACAATACCCAGCCGGGTGTGAACAAGGCAACGGCTATGCGCGAATACCTCGATCTGTACATCCGCTCCCGGATGAAGATCCAGGAAGCGCATGAAAAACGGTTGGATACCCTGCCCCTGATCCGAACCGAACTGGAGAATCTGCGTGGCCAGATCACGGAAAACTACCTTACCGACCCCATCGCGAAGGAGCAGCTCACGCGGGAAGCCTTTCAACGTAGTCTGAAGGATATCCGGGTGGCTCATATTTTCATATCCCTGAAGGATGAGGCTGGCTTCATGGACAGTGTTACCGCCAACCGCAAAAAGGCGGAAGTCCTCCGGCGTCTCCAGCAGGGAGAGGATTTCGGTACGGTAGCACGTGACCTGTCTGATGACCCCGGGGCCCGCACAAACCTGGGCGAGATCGGATATATCACCGTATTCACGCTGCCCTACGAGTTTGAATCAGCGATCTATAAAACACCGGTAGGCTCACATTCGGCGCCGGTCCGGTCGCTGATCGGTTATCACATATTCAAAAATTTGGGAGAACGCAAAGCAGTAGGCCGGATCAAGGCGCAACAGATCTTGCTGGCCCATCCGCCCGGTGCGACCCCGACCCAGAAAGATGAGGTTGCCGCCCGGGCGGATTCGCTGTACCGGCGCATCCTCGCCGGTGATAATTTCACCCGGCTGGCGGCGGACTTCAGCAATGACCTCATCAGTTCGGCAGCCGGCGGACAGCTCCCCGATATCGGTGTGGGACAATACGACCCTGTATTTGAAAAAGAGTTGTGGGCGCTTCCTACGGACGGGGCCCTGAGTCTCCCGTTCCAGACAAGCTACGGCTGGCACATCCTCCGTCGGGTATCGGCCAAACCGGTGGTCACCGATCCGGCCGATAAGACCAATCTGCAGGAACTCCAGCAGCGCGTGCAGGCGGACGGCCGCTGGAAGATCTCGCGCGACTTCATTTACAAGATGGTCACCAAAAAGAAAGGATTGAAGCGATTCCCCTATGAGGATGCGGCACTCTGGAACATGAGCGACAGCGTTCTGGACGGTAAACCCATGACATCCGGATGGGCGATCAAGGCCACGACCCCCCTGATGGGAATCGGAGATTCGGTATATAATGCGACCGACTGGGTCCGCTATGCCAACACCTATCGGTACCGGCAGGATGGCACCGGAGCAAAGCCCTGGGAGCAGGTTCGGGAGGAATGGGTGGCGTATTGTTTGCTGGAATATTACAAATCCCACCTGGAGGAGTTCAGCGATGATTTCCGCCAGCAGATCGCCGAATTCCGGGATGGCAATCTTTTCTTTGAGATCATGCAGCAGGAGGTGTGGAACAAAGCACAGGCTGACACAGCCGCCCTGCGCACCCTGTACCTCAAACAACCGGCAACTTACCTGTGGGGTCCCAGCGCAGATGCCGTTCTCTTCTTTTGCTCCGACCTGAACAGCGCGCAGGTGATCTATGACCGGCTCAAAGCCCAGCCAGCCGACTGGAAACGCGTGACGGAACAGTTCCCCGACAAGGTGATCGCTGACTCCGCCCGCTACGAATGGGAGCAGCTTCCGAACCTTCAGGAAAAGAACCCGCGGCCGGGCGTACTGACGCCCCCCCTGCTGAACAACGCCGACAATACCGCCAGTTTCGCCTACATCATTCGCGTTCATCCGCAGCCGACGCAACGGAGCTTCATCGAAGCCCGCGGTCTGGTCATCAACGATTACCAGACCCTCCTCGAGAAAGAATGGGAAGCGGCACTGGCCCGCAAGTATCCGGTGAAGATCAATGAAAAGGTCTTCGCGGCGATCGCGAAGTAACGGGACCTGTCAGACCAGCTCCCGAACCACATTGGCAACAACCTGTGGTTTCCCTAACGTGTAGTAATGGAGCACGGGTACCCCATGGGCTTTGAGGTCGCGTGACTGCTCCAGCAGCCACTCGGCACCGATCCGTTCCACGTCCGCATCGGTTCGGCAACGGAGGATGGCATTCGACAGGTCCGTCGGAAGGTCTATATGAAAGGTCTTGGGCAGTACCGTGAGTTGTTTCTTGGAATAGACCGGCTTGAGTCCGGGTATGATGGGCACCGTGATCCCGATGGCCCGGCAGGCATCGACGAACGCATAGAACTTTGTATTGTCGAAGAACATTTGGGTAATGATGTAATCGGCTCCGGCATCGACCTTTTCCTTCAGATGACGGAGATCGGTATCCATATTCGGAGCCTCAAAATGCTTCTCTGGATAACCAGCCACACCGATGCAGAACCGTGTCTTATGGGAGTCCTTCAGCTCCTGCTCAAGATAGATGCCGGCATTCAGGTCGGCCACCTGACGAAGCAGGTCGATCGCATACCGATGGCCACCGGGCTCCGGTTCAAACGCCGTCTCATTCTTGGCCGCATCACCCCGCAATACCAGCACATTGTCGATTCCCAGATAGTGGAGGTTGATCAGGGCATCCTCCGTTTCATTGATACCGAATCCACCGCAGATCAGGTGAGGAACCGTGTCCACGTTGTATTTGTTCATAATGGCAGCGCAGATCGCTTCCGTACCCGGACGTTTGCGCACGACCACTTTCTCGAAACTGCCATCGGCCCGCTTCTTGAATACATGCTCGCTTCGGTGATAGGTCACATTGATGAAGGCCGGTTTGAACTCCATCAGCGGGTCCATGTGCTGGTAGAGGGCCCCGATGCCCTTCCCTTTCAGCGGAGGGAGCACTTCAAAGGAGATCAGGGTGCCGGCAGCCTGCCGGATATGGTCGATCACTTTCATGTTCCGGGATAAGGCGCAAACTTACTCGATACAGCAGGATTTGTCAAATACCGGCATCAGTATGTGATCTGGTCGAGGAAATAGGTGCTGTGCTTGTAGAGATCGGGATTGAGAATCCCCCGGGGACGGTACTGGGTCTTCCGGACGATCCAGCCACCGGTGTGGAACCAGAGCTGATCAGTCAGGTTTCCTCCTTTATACCCTTCGTAGTAGTTGACCGGCACATCTCCGATCCCCGTGGGCAGGACCTCGTTGACGGATTTGACCGTGAACTGCGTGGCACTTCCGCCCAAAAAACCGTTGTAGGTGTCATTCAATGCGGCGGGATACTTGCAAAGCAGCCAGGAGGCCCCGCCACTGTAATGATAGAGCCCATCGGTCTTGAGCTGCAACTGGAACACGACCGTGTCCGCCGTCATGTTTTTCACCGTCAGCCATTTCTCTCCGCCCAATGTGGCCTCAGCGGTCGCCTTGTGAGTGACCACGGTTGAGGAGGAAAGGCTGCCGTCCAGGTTGTATACATGATACCGGTAGGTCCAGGTGGTCCCCAGCTTCGGCGTGGGCGGGGGTGGCGAGCCGCCCCCGGTATCCTTTTTACAGGAGACAATCAGAAGTACTGGAAGCAGGACCACTGCGAGCCGTTTCAAAAGACCGGAAAAGGGGGAAGCATGTACCATACTGGTAAAGATACGCCCCGGCAGATATACCTGCGACCGGGGATCTGCACGATCTTTCCGTGCCAGCGACCGACCGTCAGGGCTACGCCCTCACATTGGTGCGTTTCGGCTACATTTGCCCAAAGCCCTGCTTGATGATCGCCATCCGCACCGAGAACCTGGTGAAGAAATACGGGAACCGTACCGTGGTCGACCATGTTTCCTTTGAAGTGAAACAGGGTGAAATCGTAGGCCTGCTCGGGCCCAATGGCGCGGGGAAGACCACGTCATTCTACCAGGTGGTGGGACTGGTACGGCCCGATGAGGGTCGCGTTATCCTGGACGGAAAGGATATCACTGCCTTGCCCATGTATAAACGGGCGCAGATGGGCATCGGGTACCTGCCGCAGGAAGCGTCCGTATTCCGCAAACTGAGCGTGGAGGATAATATCGCCGCAGTGCTTGAAATGACCCGGCTGTCAAAAGAGGCCCAACGGGAACGGCTGGAATCCCTGATTTCGGAATTCCGGCTGACGCATGTCCGAAAGAACAACGGGGATGTGCTCAGCGGCGGAGAGCGGCGGCGCACCGAGATCGCAAGAGCCCTATCCGTAGATCCGAAGTTCATCCTGCTTGACGAACCTTTCGCCGGGATCGACCCGATCGCGGTGGAAGACATACAGGCCATCGTGGCACGGCTAAAGCACAAGAATATAGGCATCCTGATCACCGATCACAATGTAACGGAGACCCTGTCTATCTGTGACCGAGCCTACCTCCTTATCGAGGGTCGGATCTATAAACACGGGACCGCCGAGGAACTCGCGGCCGACGAGGACGTGCGACGCCTGTACCTGGGGCGAAACTTCGAATTGCGCCGGAAGGATTACCTCCATGAAGAGGCCATTCGTGATGCAGGTGCGGAAGGCGACCGGTAGTTTCCGTCATTCCCGTTTATTGTCTATTTTGGGGTAGTGATGAAATTGCTTTCTCCCGCCATATCCTCCCTGGCCCGCATGCGACGCTGGCGGATCGAAGCCTGGAAAAAAAATCCGGTAGAGGCTCAGCGGGAAGTATTACAGGATCTGGTAACCTCCGCTCAGTACACCGCCTTCGGACGCCAACACGGATTCTCCTCCCTGTTCACCGTAAAAGCCTTCAAGCAGGCCGTACCCGTCCATTCATACGAGGACCTCAAGCCCTTCATTCAACGGATCATGAACGGAGAAGAGAACGTACTGTGGAACACGCCGATCCGCTGGTTCGCGAAAAGCAGCGGCACCACCAGCGACAAGAGCAAATTCATCCCCGTCAGCGAGGAAAGTCTGGAAGACGGTCATTACAAGGCATCGAAGGACGTTCTGACGTTCTATTACCTCTTCAACCCCGATTCGGACCTGCTCACCGGTAAAGGGCTGGTGATCGGGGGCAGTCACACCATCAATCCATTGAATCAAGAGGCGCACTACGGAGACCTGAGTGCCGTTTTGCTGCAGAACAGCCCGTTCTGGGGGCACTGGCTTCGCACACCCGAACTGGATATCGCCCTCATGGATGAATGGGAGAGCAAGATCGAGAAGCTGGCCGAACGAACGGTCCGGGAGAACGTAACCTCGATATCGGGGGTCCCCACCTGGACACTCGTATTGTTCCGTCGGATCCTGGAAGTGACCGGCAAGAAAAGCATCAGTGAGGTTTGGCCGGCCCTCGAACTGTACCTGCACGGCGGGGTCTCGTTCACCCCCTATCGTGAGCAGTTCCGGAAGCTGATCGGAAAAGATATCCATTACTTAGAGATGTACAATGCGAGTGAAGGTTTCTTCGCTGCACAGGACCTCCCGGGCCAGGAGGGTATGCTGCTCTTTGTAGATCACGGCATCTTCATGGAGTTTATGCCGGTAAGCGAATACGGTAAATCCGATCCGGAAACGATTAGCCTGAACGACGTCGAAGTGGGAAAAGCCTATGCCCCGGTGATCAGCACCAATGGCGGGCTGTGGCGATACCTGCTGGGTGACACCATCCAGTTTACCTCGCTGTGGCCATTCCGCATCCGGGTTACCGGACGCCTGAAACATTTCATCAACGCTTTTGGGGAGGAAGTGATCGTGGAAAACACCGACCAGGCCATTGCAACGGCCTGTCGGCGGACAGGAGCCATCGTGAATGATTATACTGCGGCACCGGTTTATTTTTCCGAAGGATCCAACGGCGCTCATGAATGGCTGATCGAGTTCGGTCAGGCACCTTCCGATATGGACCTATTCATAACGGAATTGGACAAGGCGCTGCAACAGGTGAACAGTGATTATGAGGCCAAGCGCCACAAGAGCATCGCACTTCGGATGCCACGGGTGCATGCCATCCGTCCGGGAACCTTCAACGAATGGCTGCGTCAGAAAGGAAAGCTTGGCGGACAGCACAAGGTTCCCAGGCTGAGCAACGAGCGGAACTACCTGGAGGAGATTATGGCCCTGATTCCCCCTACTTTTGCCAAATAAAGATAAACGTATGAAACTCACCGAAGGAAAAGTGGCGATCGTCACCGGCGCCGCACGCGGCATCGGCGAAGGCATCGCCCTGAAACTGGCAGAGAACGGTGCCCACGTGGCCTTCACCTATGTCAGCGACAGCAGTGCCGAAAAAGCATCGGCCCTCGAGACCCGACTTCGGGCACTGGGTGTCAAAGCGAAAGCCTACCGAAGCCACGCGGGCGATTTCACGCAATGCGAAGCCTTCGTGAACGAGGTACTGACGGAGTTCGGCACGGTGGACATCTGCGTGAACAATGCGGGCATCTCGAAGGACAATCTCCTTCTCCGGATGAGCCCGGAACAATGGAACGATGTGATCCAGGTAAACCTGAACAGCGTCTTTTATATGACCAAACTGGTGATCCGTCCGATGATGAAAGCCAAGTCAGGGTCGATCATCAACATGAGCTCGATTATCGGCGAGATCGGCAATGCAGGCCAATCCAGCTATGCGGCATCGAAGGCCGGGATCATCGGCTTCACCAAGAGCGTGGCAAAGGAACTCGGGAGCCGCAACATCCGCTGCAACGCCATCGCACCCGGATTCGTGGAGACCGATATGACCAGTTATCTGAAAGAAGGTGAGGCCGCCGACAAATACAAGGCCGGCATCCCATTGGGTCGCTTCGCCTCTGCAGAAGATATCGCCAACACCACCCTTTTCCTCGCCTCGGACCTTTCCTCCTATATCACCGGGCAGACGATCAGTGTTTGCGGAGGACTGAATATCTGATCGATGACCCAATAACAGCGATCAGCCGGCCCACTGCGATGGGTGAATCCCTCAACAGCCATTCGTCCATTGTCAATGCGTAATCAGCGATGATCACGCGCTTTTGCGGATACTTTCTTTTGCAGCCAGGATGCACTTTGTCACGATCGCAATGAGTTCCTCCCCATTCCGGTAAAGCGGAAGGAGGGCTTCAACGGGCTGAATCAGTTGCTTTGTCCGTACGATCTTCATCGTGACCCGACACGTCTTCAATTCCTTCAGGACCAAAGCTAATTTGTGAACGAAATCATAGCGCGACTCGGCTGCCTGTGCTTCTCCGTAATTGAAAGCTGGAGAAAGTCCCGCTCGTACCAGTTGCCCGGAGAGGTAATTGCCTGCACGCGTTTTGGGCAGCGCATCTGCCAGATCCGTGATACGGCATGAAAAATGCACTAACCGCTCTTCTAGATCGAACGTTGGAAGGACTTGCATTTTCCACCAAACATAGCACAGGTGCAACCTCTAGAAAGTGGATAAATAACGGACCGGATCGGTTTTTTCACGTACAAACCGATTGAAGCACATCTCTACAAATGCGACCGATGGATAAATTGGACAGTTGAACAGTGCTGCCCTGATACCCCACAACCGGCCACACGACAGTAATATTACTCCTGCAACCGCATCCCTCGTTTCCGGATATAATCATGCCACAGTATCATGGCCGCGATCGTACGGTACGGACGCCAGGGTTCCGCCAAGGCAAGCATGGTATCGCGGGAGGCATCCGGAGCCAGTCGTTTTACGTTGCGCAGGCTGTTGACCAGTGCGATATCCCCCAAGGGGAACAGATCGGTACGACGGAGCGCATGCATGAGATACACATCGATCGTCCAATGACCGATCCCCTTCAGCCCGATCAGCGATGCCCGCACCTCTTCATCTGACAAGAAGGCCAAACTTGATAACTTCAGGCTTCCCGAACGTACGGCCATGGCCAGGCCCCGTACGTAACTCATCTTCT
>JBJOMF010000038.1:0-7284 GCA_046052505.1 Bacteroidota bacterium
TATTGTACCTGTTCAATATAAAATTCTGTCTGTCCTTTTTGTTGTCGGTATTATCATTACGATATTCAGAAATAAAAGAAAAAATCATGGTTCATCAGCGTGATTCTATACGACAATTAAAACATAAAATCCCAATTGAATATGTAAGTATCCCTAAAACGCAGACAGTTTAAATTTATGATTAAAACTCAAGTTTTAAACAGTCGGCTTTTTGGGATACTTACAGCATATCAATGCGTTCGGTGTGGCGTTTTGATCAAATCAAAAGCCAGGCCAATGGAAGGTGGTTGTCCACAAGGACAGAAAATGGGTGGTGGTGGAATGACAGGCCATGAATGGCGATTTAGTTACTAGAGGCATCAGCAATTTTCCTATGCCATACTCCCTTTCAGAAAGCAATTGCTGGGGGTGTATGACTGTGGGAACTTTCAATATCCTACTACGATCCCCGCATGAAGTAATGAACCCGGCGTGGCGAAACCGCTGATCTCGGTATACCGGGTATTTGTGACATTGCGCAGGTCTATGAACCATGTAAGCGCGGGTTTCTTCATCGTATAGGATGCGAACAGGTCCCAAAGCATATACGGTCGTAGGGATACGGCCACAGTGGCAAACGTTCTGTTGTCGAAGTAGCTGTCTGCACGAAGGCCCTGATACTGGAGGTTGCTCCGAATGAGCAGTCGCGGCGATGCTTGCCAACTGGCATGGAACCCGGCCGAATGCGCCGGCCGGCGAAACAGGTTGTTGTAGGTGGTATCCTTTCCGTTTGTCCTTGTTTTTATGGTGCCTGTCACCCAAGTATAATGCGCCTTCAACTCCAGCCGATCGTCGATTCGAAGCGACAGGTCGGTTTCCAGTCCGCGGTCCCGCTGGCGGTCCTGATTGATGTATCGCGACGTGAAGGTGACGGGGTCGTAGAGGAAAAAGATCACGTTGTCTACCCGACGGCGGAAATAAGTCACACCGCCCCGAAGGCGTCCCACTCCCGGTTCAACACGAAGACCCGCCTCCCAGGTCATTGCGGTCTCGGGCCGCAGGTCCCTGTTCCCGTATTCTGAGAACAACTGGTATAACGAAGGTGTCCGGAATGCCGAGGCGACCTGCACGAATAGCTTGACGTTTTCCCGGATCCTCCAGGACGGATTGACCGAGTAAATGAGATGGCCACCCCATGCGGAATGGTATAGTCCGCGGATACCGGCCTCGATCTGAAAACCGATCGGTGTCTCTCCCTGAATCGCGGAATAGAAGGAGAGCTGTCGCTGGTTCAGGCTGTCGCCCGAATAACTGCTTTTGTAGGGCCCCCAGGCGCTCCATGATTCATACGATTGGTCCGATCCCGACGCACGACCTTCCAGACCGAAGGTCAGTCGCCAATTCAACCGCAGGGGGGATACGAGGTAAAGGTCGGCCAGCTGTTCACTTCCCTCATATCGCCCCTGTGACCACGTGTCAAATCCATTTCGGCTGAGAAGGGAATCATCCGTGTATAGCCTGCTTATCTGATTGAATTGGTAAAGTACGTTCAGCGTAGACTTTCCCAGCAGAAATCGATTACGCATACCGGCTTGCCAGCTGTCCTGATTGTAGGTATAATCCAACTCATCGGTGAAAGCGCCCTGATCGATTGCACCGCGTATGCGGCTATAACGGACGAACGGACGCAGCAGTACTTTTTCCGATGGACGGTACCCGAATCCGGCCTGAAAGCCCTGCTGGCGAAAGCCATCGCGATCGGTCTGACCTTCTTCCCGTTGCGTTGTTTCGTTGATGCCGCGCGTGCTGTGGGCCGTGGCCTGCAGACGGTAGTCCCATTTGTCGCCGGCACCCTGCCATCCGGCCTGTACACGCCAGTTGGCAAAGCTGCCATAGCCGGCCGATAGGTTTGTAGCCTTCGCCTTCCCTGAGGCCTGTCGGGTGATGATGTTGATCACCCCGGCGATGGCATCGCTGCCATACAGCGTGGACTGCCCGCCCTTTACTACCTCGATTCGCTCGATGCAGGAAAGGGGCAGGTTGCGGATATCGAACTGCCCGCCGACTCCGGATGGATCGTACACCGGGATCCCGTCAAGCAGGATCAGGGTATGTTCCGGTCGGGAACCGCGCAGGTAGACGCTTTTATCTTTCCCGGTATTGCTGTTCGCCCCGGCGATGTACAGGCCGGATTGTTCGGCCAGTACCTGGGCGAGGTCGCGCCCCCCGGAGGAGGCCAATTGCTCCCGGGTGATGACGGTGAGGACCTTACCGGTCCGTGAGGCCTTGACGGGATACTTGCTGGCGGTGACCACCACATCATCGAGCAGGACCACACTGTCGGATTGTGCCCACAGTTGGTTGCCGATCGTAGCAGCAGCCAACACAAAAAGCAGTCGTTTCATGCAGCGGAACGATTTGGTATGACTGCTTCCGGAACGAAGTGACGAAAATAAAAGAATGCCCTTCCATTCTGATATCTTCAAGCCTTTCACCCGAAAGCTGAATGAATCGGTGGAGGGGCAGGTCTTCTGGCTTACCGCAACCCGGCGGCCTTCCCGCTTCGCGGAGCGAAGCAGTGGCATGGAGTACCGGGTCGTTCAGCGGTTCACAGCTACGGGGATAGCACCGGTTTCGCACCGGTTTCCCTTTTCATCCCGGCCCTGGAGCGCGGGAACCCTTCCGGCGGCAAAAGTAGGTGAGTTGCGAATACAGTAAAATCAACTTGTCAACACCCAGGCTCATCTGATGTGGTCACAGATCCATTTTGCCCCTATATGACCGAACCGGGCCGGTTCCTTGCTCCAGATCACCTGCATCGGCCATGTCATTCATCATTTCATTATCTTCCCGTTATGACCCCTAAGAACAAGCTGGGACTGTTCGATTTCACCATGATCGTGGTGAGCCTGGTCATCGGTATGGGCATTTTCCGTACCCCGGCCAATGTAGCCGCGGCCTCACCGAGTCCGCTTGTATTCTTTCTGGTCTGGGTCGCCGGTGGGCTGGTGGCTCTGTGCGGGGCACTCACCTATGCCGAGATCGGATCCCGGTTGCCGGTGATGGGAGGTTACTACAAGGTCTTCTCCTATGCCTATCATCCTTCCATAGCCTTTGCCATCAACTGTATCATTCTCGTGAGCAATGCGGCTTCGGGTGCGGCGGTGGCACTGGTGGGAAGCGAGTATATCACGGGCGTTCTCTACCCCGGCAATACGGATGCGGAACAGCTGCAGACCATTCGCCTTGTGATCGCCCTGTCGGCCATCCTCCTTTTCTATGGTGTCAATCTGTTGGGCCTTCGGCTCAGCGCCCGCACTCAAACGGTGCTCACCATCATCAAGATCGGCCTCATCCTGCTGCTGATCGCGCCGCTGTTCGTTGCGGGCCCGCCTCCGGAATCGATCCGCTCCATTCCGGCAGGCAGCGCATGGAACGATTATATCAAGGCCTTCGGCATCGGGCTGGTGGCGGTAAGCTTCACGTATGGCGGCTACCAGCAGACGATCAACTTCGGTTCCGAGGTAGAGCGCCCGAACCGGAACATCCCCCGGGGTATCTTTCTCGGCATCTTCGTTATCATCGCACTGTATCTTACCATCAACTACGCCTATGTACACGTCATCGGGTTCGATACGCTGAAGGACAGCAAAAATATAGCGGCCATCATGGCCTCGAAGCTGTTCGGCGTACAGGCGGAACGGGTCCTCTCCGTGCTTCTATTCCTGAGCGTACTGGCCTATATCAATGTACTGCTGCTCAGCAACCCCCGGGTGATGGTGGCCATGAGTGAGGACGGGATCCTGCCCGGCGCATTCCGGAACCGAAATGCCCGGGGCGCGCTGCCGCTGGCGCTCACGGTCTTTGCCGGTCTGGCGGCGGTCATCGTTTTCTGGGCCAAGGAATTCGATACCTTGCTCAGCTTTACGATCTTCCTGGATTGTTTCGGCATGGTGCTTTCCGCGGGCAGCATCTTCATCATCCGCAAACGCACCGCTCATCTCAACGATACCGGAATCTACCGGATGCGATGGTATCCCCTGCAGCCCCTCCTGTTCATTGTGGCCTATGCGTTCGTGGGCATCAATTTGCTGATCAACAAAACCCAGCTTTCCCTGATCGGTCTGGGGGCCCTCGGAGCGTTCGTTCTTCTTTATTTCGCCGCGCGATGGATCAAGGGCCCCGCCGTTAAAAAATCATAGGGTCTCCGCTCGTTTTGGGCTACTTTTGCAGCTATGAAAAAGGGCTTTTTATCGGTGGCCGCCTCTCTGTTGATGCTGGTCGGCCATAGCCAGGAAAAATGGTCGATCATCCGCTGTGTGGACCACGCCCTGAAGAACAATATCTCCGTCCGTCAGTCCGACCTGCAGACCCGATTTTCCGCACTCACATACACGCAGTCGAAGAGTAGCCAGCTGCCCAGTCTCACCTACGGCCTCAGCAGCGGGTATCGCCTGGGTCGTTCGGAGAATCCCACGACAGGGGTGCTGGAGGATAATAATTTTCTGAGCGTGGGCATGCAGCTTCAATCGGGCGTCACCCTGTTCAACTGGTTTTCCATCCGGTATAACATCGCGGCCAATCGGCTCAGCTGGGAGGCTGACCGGCAACAATTGCAGAAGGCCAAGGATGATGTGTCGCTCAATGTGGCCGTGGCCTACCTGCAGATCCTGCTGGCACGCGAACAGGTGGGCCTTGCACGGGTACAGGCGGAGCAGACACGCACCCAGCTTCTGCAGACCCGCAAGCGCGTGGACATCGGGGTGCTGCCCGAGTTGAACGCCGCAGAGCTGGAGGCCCAGCTGGCCCGAGATAGTTCAGCCCTGGTAACATCCGAGACCGGACTGCAGCAATTCTATCTTCAGATGAAGGCGCTGCTCAACCTGGATGCCGGAACACCCTTCGAGATCGAAACCCCTCCGGTGAACCAGATCCCTGTGCTGCCGCTGGCCGATATGCAGCCTGAATCGGTCTATGCCCTGGCAATGAATGCGCTCCCTCAACAGAAAGTGAATGCCCTTCGCATCGAATCGGCCCGTAAGTCGATCCTGTCGGCCCGGGGTCGCATGTTCCCCACAGTCACCGCCTTTGGCGGACTCGCCACCAATGCCATTTCCTTCAAGCGGGCCATCTTTGAACAGTCACTGACCGGGTATGCCTCATCCGGTGCGCGGGCCAATGCCGGCGGCGGGGTATTCCTGCCGGTGGAGATCCCGCAGTTCGCCGCCACCAATACCGTGCTGGGCTATTTCAGGCCCGGGTCCATGTTCAAGCAATTCAATACCAATTTCGGTCAGAACCTGGGGCTGAGCCTCAATGTGCCCATCCTCAATGCCCGGTCGGCCCGTACCAACTGGGACCGTGCGCGTCTCAACCTGCAGCAGCTGGAACTGCAAAAGGAGCAGGCCGACCTGCAGCTCAAGCAGGATATCTACAAAGCCTACAACGATGCCGTGGCCGCCCTGCAGAAATTTCAGGCCGATACCAAGGCGGTGGAGACCGCACAAAAGTCCTACGGCTTCGCCGAGAAGCGGTACGACCTGAATCTGCTGTCGCCATTCGATCTGCTGAACAGCCAAAACAACCTGGTTCGCGCCCGCATCCAGGCTCTGTACTCGCAGTACGATTATGTTTTCAAAATGAAATTGCTGGAATTCTACCGGGGCCAGGGGTTGAAGCTCTAAGGTCCGGGTCGATCCTATACGAATGATTCAAACGCATGTTATGAGCAAGAAATGGAAACGGATACTGATCGGGGCCGGGGTACTTCTGGTCGGTCTATTCATCATCGGCCGGATGAAAAGCGGAGAGAAGCCCGAGAAGGTTGCCACCGAGAAGGCGGGCCGCCGTACGATCATCGAAACCGTGAACGCCAGTGGCAAGGTATACCCGGAGGTCGAGGTAAAGATCAGCCCAGATATTTCGGGCGAGATCACCGAGCTCAATGTTCAGGAGGGCGATAGCGTGCGCCGGGGGCAGGTGCTGGCCCGCATTTATGCTGATATATACGCCCTGCAGCGCGATGAGGCCGCTTCGCGCGTGAACCAGACGTCCGCTACCGTCGACAACGGCCAGGCCGCCCTGGAGTCATTGAAGGCCAACCTCGACCTGGCCCGTCAGAACTACGATCGCAATAGAAAACTGTTTGACGACAAGGTGATCTCACGGGCCGAACTCGAACAACTGGAGACCGCCCTTCGTTCGGCACAGGCTACCTACGATGCCGCCCAGCAGAACATTCGGGGGCTCAAGGCCTCCGTTCAGGCTTCGCAGGTCAACCTGAACCGGGCCAACAAGGATCTGGGTCGGACCACCCTGATCGCTCCGATGGACGGCGTGATCTCTTCGCTGCGTGTGAAGAAGGGTGAACGAGTGGCCGGGAACAGCTTCAATGTGGGTACGGAGATGATGACGGTGGCGGATATGAGCGTACTCGAAGTGCGTGTAGACGTCGGAGAGAACGATATCGTTAAGATCCACATCGGTGACTCCGCGGATGTGGAGGTGGATGCCTACAACAACCGGAAATTCCGGGGGGTCGTGACCAAGATCTCCAGCAGTACCACAGGTGGTACCGGACTGGCCGCCGCATCCAACGATGTCACCAACTACGAAGTGCGGATCCGCCTTGATAAGTCTTCCTATGCCGATCTGGCCGGCAACACGTTCCCATTCCGTCCCGGCATGAATGCCAGCGCGGACATCAAAACGCGCCGGATGGACAACGTACTGGCCGTTCCCATCACGGCGGTGAATGCGCGAGTAAAAGGAAGCGACAAGAGCATGGAGGAACGGAAGAAGGAAGAGCAGGCAGGCAAGGAGGAGGGACAGGCCGAGACGGAGGCAGACGGTGACGAACTGGAAGAGGTCGTGTTCGTGCTGCAGGCAGACGGGACGGTGAAGAAGGCCGTGGTCCGTACCGGTATTCAGGACATCAATTATATCGAAGTGCTGGGCGGACTCAACGCTGGTGATGTGGTGGTCACGGCGCCGTACAATGCCATCAGTAAAAAACTGAAATCGGGTATGAAGGTGAAGGTGGTGGGCAAGGATAAGTTGTTCGAGTGACTGATGGCCTAGTAGGTCGGTACCCGTCTCCGGCAGTGCCCGGTGATCCGGCCTCTACCCGGGCTCTCTGTCCCTTTACATATCTTTAGCAAATGCGTTTCGGTATCATCGGAAGCGGAAGCTGGGGCACGGCCCTGGCCAAGATCCTGACGGACAACGGGCACTGCATCCGGTGGTGCGTGCGGGACGATGCAGCACGGCGTCATATCCGCGATCGGCATCACAACCCCCGTTACC
>JBJOMF010000039.1:0-4568 GCA_046052505.1 Bacteroidota bacterium
GACTATGCCACGTTCCAGGTTGCCATGCTGGCGGGTGTAAGGAGTGCCGCAGACAAGATCACCGGCATGAATACGCTGGTTCGCAAGTTCCCCGGGTCACCGCTCGTGACCGATGCACAGTTGGAAGTGGCCAACACCTATATGGGAAATGAGAAGTTCCGGGAGGCCATCCCGTATCTGGAGAAGGTCATTGAAGCTGGGCGCAACAGGGCGGTCGTGGCCACGGCCTTGCTGAAACTTGGAACCGCTTTTTATAATACGGACAATAATCCGGCAGCGTTGAAGCAATTCCGTCTGCTCGTGACAGGGTATCCCAATGCCCCGGAAACGGGGGATGCATTGGACTATATCCGGACCATCTATATCGAGGACGGTAAGCCCGATGCCTATGCGGCCTTTATGCGGGAGATCGACCGCCCCCTGACTATCAGCACCGAGGACTCCCTGACCTACCAGGCGGCGGAAAAACTGTTCGATGCGCAAAAGGTCATGGAAGCCTTGGCAGCCTTCGGGGCCTACCTCGAACGATTCCCCCGCGGGGCTCATGCCCTCGATGCCCATTACCGGATGGCGGTTCTCTGCTTGCAGAAAAAAGACTGGTCCCGGGCCCTCCCTTCCCTGGAGGCGGTGTTGGCTGAGGTGCCCAATCGTTATGCGGAGCCTGCGGCCCTTGCAGCGGCACGAACCACGTTCTTTGAGATCAAGGACCCTGTTCGAGCCGAAGGGTTCTATGTGCAGCTGAAGCAGTTCAGCACCACTCAGGAGAATCGGCTTGAAGCCATGCGGGGACTGCTTCGCTGTCAGTACCGACAGCAGAAATGGAAAGAGGCCCAGGAGAATGCCAGGGAACTTTCCGAGATCAAGGGCAGTAGTACCGACGACAGATCACTGGCCCAGATGGCCATCGCCCGGTCGCTGGAATCGGATGGTCAGTTCGACCAGGCTATCCCATACTTCCGAACGGTCATCCAATTGAACCGGTCAGCCCTCGCAGCCGAGGCACGCTACGCGATCGCGCAATGTTGGTTCCGCCTCAACAAACTCTCCGATTCGGAGAAGGCTGCATTCGAGACCATCAACCGTTCCGGGTCGTACGATCATTGGATCACCAGAGCCTACCTGTTATTGGGGGATATCTATTTGCGTCAAAAAGATTATTTCAACGCCAAGGCTACGTTCCAAAGTGTTGCGGCCAATGCCTCGGAGCCTCCGTTGCAGGAAGAGGCCCGCACCAAGTTGGAACGCGTGAATGTTGAAGAGGCCGCAGCCGGTAAACTGAACCAATAAACGCCATGAAACGCATCCTCACGACCCTGTACATCGCGCTGGCAACCGGTGGAGCCCTGTTTGCCCAGAAGGACACCACCGGAAAGGGCGGCATCGATATCATCTCCAGCTTCAAACCCGTGCTGCGTCAGATTGCCAAGATCGGTTTCAGCGCCTCACCGCCTGCCGCAGATACCACCCTGAACCCCTTGCGGTACGAGATTCCGAATCAAAATCTGCTGTTCGCCTATCAGCCAGGCACTTTGCGCCCTTTGGCTCTTGCTATCGATTCGGGCGGGAGCTTTCAGAATGATTCTTATGTGAAAGCCGGCTTTGGCAGCCTCCGTACCCCCTACGTTCAGGCCGGCTTCATGTTCGGCGACGGAAAGACGGCCGGGCTGAACCTGTATGCCCGGCATGTTTCTTCAAAAGGCACACGTGACTATCAGCAATTTTCCCATACAGACCTTTCCATGAAAGGGTTCTTCCGTTCGGGCAACACGCTGGAATGGAATGCTGCATTAGGCATGAAGCAGGACCGGAACTACCTGTACGGGTATGAGCCGCAGACGCTGCTTTTCCCGCTCGACTCCCTGCGCCAGCGGTTCCAGACCATTCATGGCCGGGTGGCAGTACGAAACCTCCAGCCAACGGCATTCGGTCTGACCTACTCGCCTGATCTTACCGTCGATGTATTCAGCGATCAACGCGGCAATGCGGAGAGCAATACCGTTCTTCGCCTGCCGCTACAGAAGATGCTGGGCACTTCGTTCTCGGTGCTGCTGGGGGCGACCTTCGACCTGACCCGTCTTTCGCCAGAAAAGGGTTCGCCCATCAACAATACGGTCTATTCCATTTCGCCGTCGCTCAACTATCAGGGTCCCAAGGTCCGGCTCCAGGCCGGTATTCGGCCGTCATGGGACAATGGCCGGTTCAAGTTGTTCCCCAATATCATGGCCGACATCTCTACGGAAGATAAGCGGTTCACGTTTCAGGCCGGTTGGACCGGTCAGGTCCGCAAAACCACCTATATGTACCTGGCTTCCCAGAACCCCTGGCTTCAGCTGCCGCTGCGGTTTCAAAATACATGGATGGAAGAACGCTTTGCCGGTTTCAAGGGGACAGTTGGTGGTCATGTTACCTATGCCGCCAAAGTGGCCTTCAACCGGCTGAACGACCAGCCGCTTTTCATCAATGATACAGTGGCGGCAGGTGGTGGAAGGTCCTTCCGGGTGGTGAATGAACGCCGCATCCAAGTTCTCAACCTGGGCGGTGAGGTCGGTGTGAATTATCAGGAAAAGTTCTCGCTGCTCACCCGGTTACAATTCAATCAGTATGCCGGAATGCAGGACCATGCCCGGGCCTGGGGGCTGCTCCCGCTGGAGGTCAGCTCCACCCTGCGAATGCGTGTGCTGCAGGACCTGTGGATAAAGGGAGATCTCTTTGCCTGGAGCGGGCCTGCCTATCGTATGAAAGATGGTTCGGTCGGTAAGCTGGACGGTGCCGTGGATCTCAATGCAGGGCTCGAGTTCCGTATCCGTAAGGATATACGGCTATGGACCCAGTTCAATAATCTCTTCAATACAACCTACCAGCGCTGGAACCAATACCCGGTCTACGGGTTCAATTTTACCGGGGGAATAGTATTTTCGTTCCGGCAAACGAACTGATATGTATCCGGTGCTTTATGATTATTTGCTTCTTCATCAACGGCTCTGCCTGCCGGGCATGGGTACCCTTGTCATGGACCGCCGGTCTGCCCGTTCCGATTTTGCGGCTAGGGCCTTTCGCCCGCCGCAGTACGTGCTTGAATTTCATGCGGAAACTTCGGAGCCGGAAGAGTCCTTTTTTTCCTGGTTGGCTCTGCAACTCGATATACCGGCCGGGGATGCGGCCGACCGGTTCCATTCCTTTGCCGATGAACTTCGTTCGCAACTTGACCGGGGCGTAACCATACAATGGTCCCGGGTCGGTACGTTACGAAAGGCATTGAACGGAACCTATCACCTTGCGCCGGTGGAGGTGATCCACGGTATGGATGACGTGGTCGCCGAAAAAGTACTCCGTGAAAAGGCTACCCATTCCGTGCGCGTAGGGGAGTCGGAGCGAACCTCCGGAGAGATGGAGGTGCTGCTCAGCCGCCCTCACCGGCGTGTTTCCTACGCGGGTATCCTGTATCTGCTTCTGATTCTGCTCAGCGGTGCCTTCGTGGCCTGGCATTTTTGGCGGCATGATCTTGCCCCCCATGCGACCGGCAATACCATCCGCCGGGCTCCCCAGGGTTCGCCCCAAACCCATACGCAGCTTCCCTGATTCGCACATTCGGGCTACCTTGCGTCCCGGACTATGTCAGCCCTTATCCATTACGATCACTGTCCTGTCTGCGCTTCCGCTGATTTTCGGGAGGTCTTTCGTGCTCCGGACCATTCCGTGACCCGGGAACTGTTCGGCGTTTGTGAATGCATGGCGTGTGGGTTGCGCTTCACACAGGATGTACCGGATGCGGACCATATCGCACCCTACTATCGATCCGAAGAGTATATCTCGCACACCCACTCGGCCAAAGGAATGATCAGCCGCTTGTACTATCTGATCCGCCGACGCACGTTGCGGAAAAAACGGGCACTGTTGCAACGGGTCACTGGCCTTGCAGCGGGTCGGTTGTTAGACTATGGTAGCGGCACCGGTGCATTTGCCGCGGTCATGCAGGGAGCGGGATGGCAGGTTACCGGTCTGGAGCCGGATGCAGGCGCCCGAGAGGTGGCCCGTACCGAATTGGGCATGGAACTGCTTCCGGTAGCTGCCCTGAAGGACCTGAAAGGCGAACGCTTTGACGCCATCACACTGTGGCATGTGCTTGAGCATGTTCACGAGCTGAACGACACCCTGCGCCAACTCAGGGCGCTGCTCCGGCCGGAAGGGCGGCTATTCATTGCCGTGCCCAACTACACGAGTTGGGATGCCCGACATTATGGGCCTTTTTGGGCCGCCTGGGACTTGCCCAGGCATCTGTATCATTTCTCACCGGAATCCATGAGTCGGCTGTTGCAGCTTCATGGATTCGAATTGCGTGCATCCCTGCCAATGTGGTACGATGGATTTTACATCAGTCTGCTCAGTAACCGATATCGTTCGGGGAAGACAAGGCCGTTAACGGCCTTCTGGAACGGGTTCCGCTCCAACCTGAAGGCCCTTGGCGACAGGCGGGCCTGCAGTTCGCTGATCTATGTGGCATCTTCTTCCTAAGAATGGTCACTGGCTGAACTGTACCTCATAGAGTTCCGGCCACCATTTTCCGGTGA
>JBJOMF010000040.1:0-11537 GCA_046052505.1 Bacteroidota bacterium
TGAAAGGATGACTCCCGTGCGATGCGAAGGAATTCCATGGCGCTCTCCACCATACCGACCGGTGTGTCGCCATAGCGGCTCATGATCCGGTCGCTCAGTGACCCATGATTGGTACCGATTCGCAGTGCCGTACCATGATCCCTGCAAATGCGGACCAGCGGAGTGAACCGCTCCCGGATACGGTCGATCTCCTCAGCGTATTCCGCATTGGTATATTCGATCTGCTCGAATTTCTTCTTGTCGACATAATTCCCGGGATTCACCCGCACTTTCTCCACGATCCGTGCCGCGATCTCTGCCGCATGCGGTGTGAAGTGGATATCGGCCACCAGCGGAGTCGTGAAGCCCCGTTTGCGCAGGGTGTTGCGGATCACCATCAGGTTCTCTGCCTCTTTCCGGGAAGGCGCCGTGATGCGAACCAGCTCAGCCCCTGCCTCGATGCAGCGGATGCATTGAGCTACCGTTGCCTCCGTATCCATGGTATCGGTGGTCGTCATGGTCTGCACCCGGATCGGATGAAAATTGCCCAGCAAGAGATCACCGATACGTACCTCCTTTGTAGGAAGACGCTGGTATCGGGTCAGGGATGGGCAATAGGACTGCATGGAAAAAATTCCGTTCGGAGCCGGCCGGATATACAAATGTAACGAACCTATCGAGGGGATACTTACATATTGCCCTTGAAAAAGCCCAGCTTCCCTAAAATGCCGTTGAGGACTTTCAGGGGAATACCGGCCGGGTCAGCCAGCCGGTCGGATAACTCCAGGGTCAACGCAAAGAAATAGGGGTGATTGTTTTCCTCGATCCACCCGACCACCCACCCCAGAGGCAAGCCGCCGGGGGTATGACCTGAACCGGTCTTGTAACCCATGCGGTAATTGGTATTGTTCTCCATCAGCATGGCGCGCTTGACCATCTCCTGATAGCTTTTGAAAAAAGGGAGCTGGTTGAAATAAAGCCGTTTCACGAGCCCGAGCTGCTGATCGGGTGTGACCCGCAGCGAGTTATCCAGCCAGAAACTGTCGACCGGTGAGGTGATCGTGACACGTGACTTGGCATCCTGTACCCCGTATTTCAGGCTATCGAGCCAGTGCTGCATGGTATCCTTACCGATGCGGCGGGCAACCTCCTGAAAATACGGTACACAGGAGACCCGAAAGGCATCGTACATGGTAAGATCCCGGTTCCATTCCGGCCGTAGGCGGGTCACGCCGTCCCAGGGAATCACCATGCTGTCATTCACGATCTTTCCGGTCTGAAGTCCGATCAGCGCGTTCAGGATCTTGAATGTGGAAGCCGGCATATAGGCACTGTCGCGGTAGCGGGCAAGATCGTAAACGGTGAACCGACCGGTCGCGTTGTTCATCAGTGCGAAGGATCCCTTTGCATTATGATCAGTGAAAAAGCGTCCCAGGGTTTTATCCTGACGTACGTTGTTGGGCGAGCAGGCTGCCAGTAAAAGCAGCAACAAGGGCAGGGACCGTATGGTTCGCATGATCATGGGGGTCGTTTGGCGCAAAGGTACAGGGCTCAGGAATACCGGAGTGGCAGGGATCCGGATCGTTCTACAGGTAAAAGCCCCCTTTTTGCTTTTGATGCTTAACGCCCTGGCAATCGCGTTTCGTGGAAGCACACGAAATAAAGGCTGAAGCGAGGAGCCATGAAACGACCGAGTATAGGAGCCATTTTCGCATGTAGGAACACATGAAGACCGTTGTTATACCGGTATGATAAAGGTACTGTACCGGGGCGGTAAATCACAACTTTCAGACGGAATGAACCGTCACGATACTGTTAAAATTCGGACAGTGAACACGAACCGTTCATTTTATGACACCCAATTCCTTACCGATCTTACAGAATGCGGCGATCGCCTGGTCCAAGTGATGCAGCTCATGTGCGGCGCTGAGTTGTACACGGATGCGGGCCTGCCCTTTCGCCACTACAGGATAGAAAAAGCCGATGACATAGATTCCCTCATCGAGCAGCCGGGCCGCCATCGTTTGAGCCAGTACCGCATCGTAAAGCATGATGGGTACGATGGGGTGATCCCCGGGTTTGATATCAAAACCAGCCTCGGTCATCTTCGTCCGGAAGTACTGGGTATTATATTCCAGCTTGTCACGGAGATCGGTGGTTTCCGTGAGCATATCGAGAACAGCGATGGAGGCCCCGACGATAGAGGGGGCCAGGGTATTACTGAAAAGATAGGGCCTCGAACGTTGACGAAGCAGGTCGATGACCTCCCGCCGGCCTGAGGTAAAACCACCCGAGGCACCACCTAAGGCCTTTCCCAGGGTGCCGGTGATGATGTCGATCTTGCCCATCACTCCCCGGTATTCATGGGTACCGCGTCCGGTCTTACCCAGAAAACCGGACGAGTGGCATTCATCGATCATGACGCAGGCATCATAGCGCTCGGCGAGTTCCACGATCCGATCGAGACGGGCAATGGTGCCGTCCATACTGAATGACCCGTCCGTGACGATGATCCGGCTTCGGGCCGCCGCTGCCTCCTGAAGTTTCGACTCGAGGTCGGCCATATCATTATGCGCATAGCGGAACCGCTGGGCCTTGCAGAGACGCACGCCGTCGATGATGGAGGCATGATTGAGCGCGTCGGAGATGATGGCATCCTCCTCATTGAACAGGGGCTCGAAGACCCCGCCATTGGCATCGAAGGCCGCTGCATACAGAATGGTGTCCTCGGTACCCAGGAAGGCCGATAATTTAGCCTCAAGCACCTTGTGGATGTCCTGCGTACCACAGATGAAGCGTACACTGCTCATCCCGTAACCACGCTGGTCGATGGCCCGGTGGGCCGCCTCGATCACGCGGGGATGGCTCGATAGACCCAGGTAATTATTGGCGCAGAAATTAAGGACCTGTTTGCCGTTCACAGTGATCTCCGCACCCTGCGGGCTTTCAATGATCCGCTCCGTCTTGTACAGACCGGCATTCCGTATCTCATCAAGTTCGGCCGCGATGCGATGTACCAATTTTTCGTTCATGAGTAGTGATTGGACCTCAAAGATAGGCACTGCATACGCACCTCTCGAATCGATTCCGTATCCCGATCAGACGCATACGGCCGGAAGCAGGCGGTAATTCCAAAAGCGGCGTTAAATCGGGTGGTCGCGAAAAAATATTCAGGGGTGGCATTGCGTTTGTCTGTTGATGAGGCGATACTGCGGAGTACACACCCCTCATAAATATTCACCCATGAGATCCCTGACCATCACATCCTGCCTGCTGCTGGCTACTAGCCTCTGCACCGAAGAGCCTCGGTCGGTACACCCCGGAGAAGCGGACCGCAGGAGCATGACCGGTGTATCTCCGGTTGGCACCGTTTCCATTCTCATAGACAAATCGGACTATGAACTCAGTGTATATGATGATAAAGGCTGGTATGCCACCTATCCCGTGGTTTTCGGGAATAACAGCCTCGACGATAAGAAAATGGAAGGCGACAAGAACACGCCGGAGGGCCGGTTCCGCATCCAGTCAAAGCGGATACATGAGAAATGGTGTCGTTTTCTGGCACTCGACTACCCCAATGAACAAAGTGTAGAAAAATTCAGGAAGCGAAAAAAGGAGGGTGAGAGCCCGGTCCAGGCACGGATCGGGGGCGGGATCGGGATACATGGGACCTGGCCGCATGAGGATTTTGTGGTCGACCAGTACAGGAATTGGACACTCGGTTGTATTTCGATGAAGAATGAGCACGTGGAAGAGCTGTACCGTTATACAACGGTGGGCACGGCGGTGACCATCCGGAAATGAGATCAGTTCAGGCGGGTCTGCAGAAAGGCACTTACTTCAGATCGCCAACGTTCGGGTTCGCGCCACAGCAATGATTCGTGTGCGCAGTCATCATAAACCACCCATTTCTTCCGATCCGAAGCACAGGCCTCATAGAGCCGGCGGGTATCCTGCTCAGGAACGAACCGGTCGCGTGCACCCCATTGCAGAAGCAAAGGCACTCGGATACGGGTCATATATTTTTCCGTATTGTGTGAATAGCCGTTGAAACCCTGTTCCACACCGATCCAAAAGGTCGTAAAGAAGGCGAATGGCTGCGTGGGGAACCCCAGCATCCGCGCCCGCCCCTTGAGATAGGTCTGCAGCGTCCGGAAGGGCATATCAAGAATAACCCCGGCAGGCTGCAGATTGTAAACAGCGACCGATCTTGCAATGGCCACGGCGCCCATGGATACACCATACAGTATGATCCTTTTCTCACCGGTAGAAATGATATAGTCGTATGCCAGCCGTACTTCTTCCGATTCCCTGACACCTGCTGTTGTGGTATTCCCCCCGCTGTCGCCATGTCCGCGAAAATCGACCAAGAATACGTTATACCCCAGGTAGTGGAATTCATTGGCTTGATTCACCAGCTCGGAGCGTGTCTGCGTTATACCATGAAAAAGAATGACCGTACCCTTGGATGCCGAATCGGACGAAGCATGCCAGGCAGCGACAGGCAGTCCCGTCTTGGTACGCAAGGCAACTTCTTTCAAGGGGAATACGGGTGGAGCACCATTCGCCGGGCGGGGGTACTTAGGCCCGGTGAACAGGTGCCAGGTCCGTTGGAAGATATTACCACCTCCATTGCTGTAATGGTCGCTCAGGTGGGGATAATAGTGCGTCATCTTCCAGGCATAGAAGGCCGCCATCATATTGATAAAGATGAACTGGGTGAGGATAGCCCAGCCGATCCAGGTAAGCAGGGCTACGGCTTTTTGCCGGAACGATTTCGTAAGATGCGGTGCCGGGGTATTCATCGGTAAGCGCTAATGTAATCACCGGTTTAGAATAATCAAAGCATGCGGAAGGTGTTTCCGCACCCTAAAATCGACCCTGCCGGATCTCATCCACCACCGCCGGATCGAGCAAGGTCGTAATATCGCCCAGGTTCTCGGTCTCACCCTCCGCGATCTTACGAAGGATACGCCGCATGATCTTACCGCTGCGTGTCTTGGGCAAACCGCTCACAAACTGGATCTTGTCGGGCTTGGCCAGTGCACCGATGATTCGGGTCACGGTCTGGTGAATATCCTTTCGGGTCTGTTCCTCATCGATATGCATATGATTGTAGATCACGTACGCATAGATTCCCTGACCCTTTACATCATGCGGATAACCGACCACCGCACTTTCCACCACCCCCGCATGCATGTTGATCGCATTTTCCACCTCTGCCGTACCGATCCGATGGCCGCTTACATTCAGGACATCGTCTACCCGGCCGGTGATCCGGAACTGCCCTTGTTCATTCTTCAGGGCGCCGTCACCGGTGAAGTAAAGATTCGGGTAGGCTGCAAAATAGTTGGTCCGGCATCGTTCATGATCACCGTATGTTGTTCGGATGGTCGCGGGCCAGGGGCTTCGGATGCACAGGTTGCCCTTGAACAGTCCGTTTTCATCAGGTTGCGTAACCTCCTCCCCCTTTTCATCCACAAGTAACGGCTGCACGCCAGGCAGCGGCAGCGTGGCCCAGCCGGGTTTTGCCGGGGTTATTCCGGCCAGGTTGGAGATCAGGCAACCGCCGGTTTCGGTCTGCCACCAGGTATCCACGATGGGACAGCGTCCTTTACCGACATGCGTATGATACCATTGCCAGGCCTCCTCGTTGATGGGCTCCCCGACGGTTCCGAGCACACGTAATGTGGACAGGTCCTTCCCATCAAGAGGACCGGTACCAAAGCTCATCAGGCTCCGGATGGCGGTGGGTGCCGTATACAGGATATTGACGCGGTGCCGGTCCACGACATCCCAGAAGCGGCCGGCGTCCGGCCAAGTCGGAACCCCTTCGAACATCAGGGAGGTAGCTCCGGCCGCCAGTGGCCCGTATATGATATAGCTGTGGCCGGTGATCCATCCGATATCGGCAGTGCAGAAATGGATCTCCCGGGGTCGGTACTGGAATACGTTGACGAACGTGTAGGTCGTCCAGACCATGTACCCGCCGCAGCTATGTACCACGCCTTTGGGCTTTCCGGTACTGCCCGATGTGTACAGGATGAACAGGGGGTCTTCGGCATCCATCTCCTCCGCGGGAAAGGATACGACGCCCTCCTTTTCCACCTGCCCCTCGGCATGCTCCATCTCATCTTCCCACCAAACGTCGCGGCCCTTGAGCATGCTGACAGGAGTGCGGGTCCGGGTAAAAACGATTACCCGCTTCACCGTACGGTTGCCGATCAGTGCGTCGTCGATCACGCTTTTCAGCGGGATCGCCTTGGCGCCCCGATAAGCCCCGTCGCAGGTTATGATGAACTCGGCTTGGGCATCGTACAGCCGGTCGGCAATGCTCTGCGCACTGAAGCCCCCGAAGATGACACTGTGGATGGCTCCGATACGGGCACAGCCCAGTACGGCGTAGGCCAGCTCCGGGACCATGCCCATATAGATGCAGACCCGGTCGCCCTTCTTGACCCCGTTATTGCGCAGCATCTGAGCTACCTGGCATACCCGCTTATGGAGCCGGTTGTAGGTAACGACCCGGACCCGGTCGGCCGGATCGTTGGGCTCCCAGATGATGGCGGGTTCCTCGCCCCGCTCAGCCAGGTGCCGGTCGATGCAGTTCTCCGTGATGTTCAGACGCCCTCCTGTGAACCATTGCACCTTCGGTTCCTGAAAATTCCACTCCAACACGCGGTCCCATTTTCGCCGCCACTGAAACTGTCCGGCCACATCGGCCCAGAATCCCTCCGGGTCCTCCACGCTGCGACGGTATTCGCGTTCATACTGCTCCGGTGAGTTGATCTGAAAGGGATAATTCATATGAGCGTGCAATTGGGGCTTAAATGTACGAAACGGACCCGTTCGGAAGCCCCTGTCATGGCAGGACGAAATCTCATTGATGCTGGATGCCGGATCGACTGCTTTGAATTTTCCATCCCTGCGGAATTCAATATCTTGAACACATGAAACAAACCGACAAGGTCCGTACGGTGATCGCCGCCTCTTCGGTGGGAACCATGATCGAATGGTACGATTTTTACATCTTCGGGATGCTGTACACGACGTTGTCCACCCAATTCTTTCCCAAGGAAAATGAAACAGCGGCGCAACTCAGCACCCTGGCCCTGTTCGCGGCCGGCTTCATCGTGCGCCCCTTCGGAGCACTGGTCTTCGGCCGCCTCGGCGATCTGGTGGGTCGCAAGTATACCTTCCTGCTCACGCTCGTACTCATGGGAGGGTCCACCTTCCTGATCGGCTGCGTGCCCAATTATGATTCGATCGGGATCGCAGCCCCGATCATCGTACTCATCCTCCGACTGGTACAAGGACTCGCTCTGGGCGGTGAGTACGGAGGTGCGGCCACTTATGTCGCAGAGCATGCACCACGGAAAAAGAGGGGTTACTATACCAGTTGGATACAGACGACCGCCACCCTGGGGCTCTTTATCGCACTGGGTGTCATCTTACTGGTGAAGTCCATCATGTCAGAGCAAACATTTCAGGCCGCTTGGGGCGGCTGGCGTATCCCCTTCTGGATCTCGCTTCTCCTCGTAGGGATCTCGATCTACATCCGCATCCGGATGAAGGAGTCGCCGCTGTTCGCGCAACTCAAAAAAGAGGGGAAGACTTCCTTAAACCCGATCAGCGAAAGCTTCCGCCGCAAGGCCAATTTCAAAATGGTACTGCTGGCCCTGTTCGGTGCCGTCATGGGACAAGGCGTGATCTGGTACACCAGCCAATTCTATGCGCAAAACTTTCTGGAAACGCGTTGCCAGCTGGATTTCACCGAAAGCCGCACCATCATGCTTTGGGCGATCGCCCTGGCAACGCCCTTTTTCATCGTATTCGGATGGCTGAGCGACCGCATCGGCCGGAAATGGATCATGATGGCCGGCCTGCTGGGAGGGATCCTGTTTTACCGACCCATATTTCAGGGTTTCTTGACGAATACAGATGCCCGTACCTGGACCGCAAACCCCGGAACTTCCACCCGGACCCTGCTGTCCGAGGTCCGCTACGACACATTGCGCACAAGCGGAAGTCCTGCGCGGGCGCTGCAACATCTCACAAGGCGCTGGACCCACGAGGGAACCACTTTCACAGAAAAACGGACCGACACGCTGGTACTGTCCTTCACCAACGAACCGGCTGAAAGCCGACCGGACCTGCACCCCCTCTATTCCGGTCTGGTTCTGAACCCCGGATTGAAATGGACCTTTATCGGATGGGTCTGGTTCATGATCCTGTTCGTGACCATGGTCTACGGCCCGATCGCCGCCTTCCTGGTAGAGATGTTTCCCATCAAGATCCGGTACACATCCATGAGCCTGCCGTACCATATCGGGAACGGGATCTTTGGAGGGCTGGTGCCCTTCATTGGCCTGCTCCTGACCACAACCTATCCCTCGGACCCCCTGGTCGGACTTTGGTATCCGATCGGGGTGGCCACCTTATGCCTGATCATCGGGTCCTTATATCTGGAAAACCGGATCGAAAAAAAAGTAACTGACTAATCATGAAAGTGATCAAACGCTATTTTGGCATCCTGGTCTTACTGATCGCACCCCTGATCATCTATGAACTGGTATCGGGGGCGCTCCGGCACATAGACCCTGCCGGTAAAAAGGACATTCAAAACCCGGTCATTTGGATCATGATCATCGCCATCTTCACCCCGATCGCCATCGGACTCGTCCTATTCGGGTGGTATGCCTTCCGCGGGGAATACGACCGGCTACCGCACAGCTCCAACGAGTTGTAAAACAATGGTTTAAAAATATGACTCAATTCAAACATTCAACCATTGCTTCTGTTATCTGATAGGGTAACTTTGCATGCTGAATGAAAAAGATCGCCCTCCTGCTGTTCCTCATTTTCGGCCTTGTACAGGTGACTCCGGGCATTTTTTCCTGCTGCGGGCAGGACGCGCCGGTGTTCATCGCTGATGAAGAAAAAGGTGCGGAAAAACCGGATGTGGAGGAGAAAAAAGAAAAGAAAGAACCGCCAGCCTACCTGTCAGGCTGGAACGAGAGGAATCCCTGCTTCAATCCGGGCTTCCTTCATTCGGAATCGATCCTCCCTTATCCGTGTCTGGAACAACAGACCCCCCCTCCCAACGAGTGTTAAAGCCACGGTGCCTGAACGCGGCACAGGTTGATCCCCTCCCTTTAACACCCGAAAGAAATCAAACATATGGCCCAAGTGCAAAATCCCGTTACGAGGATCCTGAACCTTGTGCGGCTGGAGCGAAAAGAAATCGCCGCCGTCTATTTCTATGCGATCCTGAATGGCCTCATCGTTCTCTCACTCCCCATCGGGGTGCAGGCCATCGTCGGATTCGTGATGGGCGCCTCGTTCCGTGCGTCCATATACGTGCTGATCCTGCTGGTAGTCGCCGGCGTGCTGGCCAGCGGACTGATGCAAATTAACCAAATGAAGATCATCGAAAAGATCCAGCAACGGATCTTTGTCCGTTACGCTTTTATATTTGCCGAACGGATCCCGAAACTGGACCTGCGAAAAGCGGATGCGCTCTACCTGCCCGAACTGGTGAACCGATTTTTTGACACGGGCACCCTGCAGAAAAGCCTCGCGAAGATCCTGCTGGAGATCCCCACCGCAACGATCCAGATCGTTTTCGGACTGGTGCTGCTGTCTTTCTACCACCCGACATTCATCCTGTTCGGCATCTTACTGATCCTCCTGCTGTGGCTGATCCTTTATTACACAGGAAGCCGTGGCTTGCAGACCAGCCTGGAAGAGAGCATGTACAAATACCGGGTGGCCGGATGGCTGGAGGAGATCGCCCGGGTGGTAAAGTCGATCAAGCTGGCGGCCAACCACGACCTGCATCTCAAAAAAACCGATGAGAATGTCGTTCGCTATCTGGATGCCCGGAACCGTCACTTCCGGATCCTGCTGTTCCAATACAGGACCCTGGTTGCCTTCAAGACCATCATCACCGCTGCCATGCTGCTTGTGGGCTCCGTCCTTCTGGTACGCCAGCAACTGAACATTGGTCAGTTCGTAGCTGCCGAGATCGTGATCATCACCGTCATCAATTCGGTGGAAAAACTGATCGGCAACCTCGATAGCGTATATGATACGCTGACGGCGGTCGATAAGCTGGCTAAGCTCACTGATAAGCCAATCGAGGAAAATGGAACCTTTCAGTTACCGAACGTTCCCAAAGGCCTTAGTCTGGAAATGCGGCATGTGAGCTTCGGATATAGCGAGGAAAAAGAAGTAATACGAGGCGTGAACCTGCGAATCGATGCTGGTGAGCAGGTCTGTATCATGGGTGCCGATGGTACAGGCAAGTCAACCCTGCTACGGTTGATGGACGGTGCCTACACGGATTTCAAGGGCGCCATTACGATCGACGGCGTCCCTATCGGCAATTACGAACGGAATTCGCTTCGCCAGGGAATCGGGCTCTTGCTGAGCCAGCAGGATATCTTCAATGGTACCCTGTGGGAGAACCTAACCATGGGAAATGAGAGCATCAGCCGCCAGGACGTGATCGATCTCGTCGAAAAGGCGGGGCTCAGCGAATTCATCGGGTCGCTCAAACAGGGATTTGACACCCCGCTCGACCCGACCGGCAAGCGACTATCACGCAATGTGAGCCACAAGATCCTGCTGGTCCGTGCCTTGGCAACACGGCCGCGGCTCCTGCTGCTGGAAGATCCCTGGACCGGCATGGATGACCGATACCGCAGCAGCATCATAAAGCTGCTGCGTGAAATCGGACCGGCGACCGTCGTGGTCATCAGCAACGATGAGGAATTCGCCCGTCAATGCGACAAGGTCATTCGGGTCGCTCCTGACGGTACCGTTTCGGCAAACTGATCATTTCAAATCACTCGAACATGAAAACGACTTCATTTGAATCCTTTCAGCATATCTACCGGCATGATAAGTCAAGCCGGGTGCGGTATTGGTTCTACGGACTGATCCTATTCCTCGTGGTATTGCTCTTTCTGCCCTGGACCCAGAACATCCGAAGCCGGGGCTATGTGACGACCCTGTACCAGGACCAGCGTCCCCAGCAGGTGAACACCATCATCGGCGGGCGGGTGATCGACTGGCGGGTGAAAGAGGGCGATTATGTTAAGGCCGGAGACACCCTTATACAACTGGCAGAGGTGAAGGTCGATTACCTCGATCCTGAACTGCTTACCCGGACCAGGGAACAGCTCACCGGCAAGCAACAGTCGGTCGAGTTCTACAAGAACAAAGTGGATGTGACCCAACAGCAGATCGGAGCTCTCAACAGCGGCCTTCAACTCAAACTGGAGCAGTTGCGAAACAAGCTGCGCCAGCTGGAACTGAAAGTACAGGCCGACAGCGCCGAGGCTGCCGCCGCCAACAACGATCTCAGTATCGCCACGGTGCAGTTCAACCGACAGAAAGCGATGTACGACAGCGGTCTGGTATCCCTCACCCAACTGGAACAACGGAACCAGACATTCCAAAACGCGCTGGCCAAGAAGATCAGTGCAGAAAATAAGCTGGCCAATACGCGCCAGGACCTGACCATTACACGCATAGAAATGAGTGCCCAGCAG
>JBJOMF010000041.1:0-10896 GCA_046052505.1 Bacteroidota bacterium
AATTATTTAAGGTGATTTTATTTCTGTGTTGTCACGCCGATCGGCATTGTTTCCCGCCCTTGCCAAGTTATGCACAAAGGCAAAAAATTATTTTGTAATGTGGGGCTTAATTGTAATTTAGCAACAGAATTTAATGGGTTAGTAAGTGAAAGGGGTCAATCGTAAGATTGGCCCTTTTTACATTTATGAACGTCCCTTTTCTTTTGCCGGATGCGTACCGGCTCGGTTCTTTTGCAGGGCCTCGCATTATTCATATTTACAGAACCCTACGGGAATGTCATGTCTTACGACTGTTACCGTAATTTCCCACTATGAGCAAAGCAAAAAAATCATTTTTCTGCCAGCGTTGCGGACACGAGAGCGTGAAATGGGCGGGACAATGCCCCGGATGCGGGGAATGGAACTCTTTTGTGGAAGAGCTCGTTCAACGCGATGACAAGCGCTCTGCGGAAGACTGGAAAGCCTTTGCCGGCACCAAACGCAGTACCCGCACGGTCTCCCTGCAGGAGGTGCAAAGCGGAGGTGAATCAAGGATACAGACTCCGGATACGGAATTAAATCGCGTGCTCGGAGGTGGCATCGTTGCAGGAAGTCTGGTGCTCGTAGCCGGTGAGCCCGGCATCGGAAAGTCAACACTCTTTCTGCAAAATGGCCTGCATATGAACGACCGCACGGTACTGTACATCAGCGGGGAGGAGAGTGCGGAACAGATCAAGATGCGAGCCGACCGTCTGGGACTGCAGAACGACCGATTTTTCCTGCTTACCGAGACCGATACCCGGATCCTGTTCCAGGAAATAAAAAAACTCAAACCGGACTGGGTGATCGTGGATTCGATACAGACCCTGTCGACGGATCAGATCGAATCATCCGCCGGCAGCATCTCGCAGATCCGGGAATGTGCGGCCGAATTCCAGCGGTACGCGAAAGAGACCGGAACACCTGTATTCCTCATCGGACATATCACCAAGGAAGGAAGCATTGCGGGACCAAAGATCCTGGAACACATGGTCGATGCCGTACTACAGTTTGAAGGCGACCGGCATTATGCCTATCGCATTCTCCGTACACTGAAGAACCGATTCGGCAGTACCGCGGAAATCGGCATCTACGAAATGACCGACACCGGTATGCGGGGGGTGCTCAACCCCAGCGAGATCCTCATCACGCAAAAGGAGGAGAACCTGAGCGGTATCTCCATCGCGGCCACCCTGGAGGGCATTCGCCCCCTGCTCATCGAGGTACAGGCCCTCGTGACCCAGTCCGTTTACGGAACCCCCCAGCGTACTGTGAGCGGATTCGACGCTAGACGCCTCCAACTGCTGCTGGCCGTGCTGGAAAAGCGGGGCGGGTTTCAGTTCGGTACACGGGACGTTTTTCTGAATATTGCCGGAGGCCTGAAAGTAGAAGATCCCGCCACCGATCTGGCCGTAATTTGTGCGCTCCTCTCTTCCTACGAAGATCAACCCCTCTCCTCCAAGCTGTGTTTTGCAGGTGAAGTGGGCCTGAGCGGAGAGATCCGTGCCGTGAATCGCGTGGACCAACGCATCGCAGAAGCTGAAAAAATGGGATTCGAAAAGATCATTGTTTCGCGTTATAACAGCTCCCTTCGCTCCGCGGTATCCCGCCAGATCGAAGTGGTCGCTATGGGACGGGTGGAAGATGTGTACCGACACCTGTTCTAGCCGACCCTGAATCTGTATGATCCCAGCCTGGTCCGAATGGACCCCGTCTCTGCTTCACCTGTTCTTTCCCCGCCTCTGTGCCGGTTGCGGCGCCGAATGCCCCGACCGGATCGCCACCATCTGCCTGCGATGCCTCCTCGCCCTGCCGGTAACTCATTTCGAATCCCTGCCGGGCAACCCGGTGGAGAAAGCATTTTATGGCCGAATCTCCCTGGCCGCAGCCAGCGCAGGATTTTATTTTAGCAAGGGTTCCATGATGCAACGGATCCTTCATGAACTGAAATACCACCACCGTCCCGAACTGGGCATACAACTGGGAAGGCTGCTGGGGGACCGGCTGCAGGCCTCGCAACGGTTCAACGCGGATCTTTTGATCCCCCTACCGCTGCATGCGCGAAAGGAGCGGCAGCGCGGGTACAATCAGGCCACGTTGCTGTGTCAGGGAATAGCCGAGGCCTTGCAGGTCCCGATGCGGACCGATATCGTATCACGTCCCCGGTTCACCGCTACCCAAACCCGAAAAGACCGTATCGAACGATGGGCGAATATGGACGGCCGGTTCCGGTTGGAACAACCGGAAGCGGTCCGCGGCAAGACGCTGTTATTGGTCGATGATCTGATCACCACCGGTGCTACCCTGGAAGCCTGCGGACGGGCGCTGCTCACTGCGCCCGATGTGACCCTGAGCATCGCAACACTTTGCTATGCGGCATCCTGAGGGCTGAACGCTTCTTTTCCCTTTTTGCGTCGTTCCGTCTACTTTTACAGGGATGATGCACCGCCTCCTACCGCTGCTGCTCCTGACACTCCTGCTCTGCTGCCGGAAGGAAGGCTATATCCGTTCACCCGATGCCGTCGTGGAATTTTCTTCCGATACGCTCAAATTCGATACCGTTTTCGTGCAGGCAGGGTCCACCTACCGTACCCTTCGGATCAAAAACCCGAACGACCAGAAACTCCGACTCTCCTCACTGCAAGTGATGGGCAGTACCCCATCCTTGTTCCGGATGAACGTGGATGGCATGCCGGGCAGCACCTTCACGAATCTGGACATTGATGCAGGCGATAGCCTGTATGTGTTCGTACAGGTACAGGTGAACCCATCCGCCGGGAACCTGCCTTTCATCCTTCGCGACAGCATCGAAGTTCGTTTCAACGGAACCCGACGGGTGGTACAACTCGAGGCCTGGGGGCAGAACGCACATTTCCACCGCGACCGGGTGATCACCGCACCGGAAACATGGAACAACGACCTGCCGCACGTGATCCTGGGATCGCTGACCGTAAATACCGGCCAGACCCTAACCATCAACAAAGGATCCCGAATACACGTTCAGGCGAACGCCCCCATCCTGGTGCAGGGAACGCTTAAAGTATATGGACTTCGTGATACGGCCGACCGCGTGCTGTTTACCGGAGCAAGGCTCGACGAGCCGTATCGGGATTTCCCGGGAAGCTGGCCCGGCCTGTTCTTCCTGTCAGGCTCCGTGAACAATGAGATCAACTATGCCCTGATCCGCAACGCCTATCAGGCCATCGGCTTGCAGGACCCCGCCACGAACGGCGCACCAAAATTGACACTCAGGGAAACGGTCATCGACAATGCCTGGGATGCTGGCATCATCGCAGTGAACTCCGGAATCACGGCACAAAATTGTCTGGTGATGAATTCAGGGAAGAACGTGGTCATCGCCCGGGGCGGCTCCTACTCGTTTCTGCACTGCACACTGGTCAGCTACGGGAACCGGTACATAGACCATACTTCACCGGTGCTATCCGTCAGCAATTTCACCGAACAGGCCACCGCACCCCTCAATGCCCTTTTCCGCAATTGCATTATCTGGGGTGATAACGGGATCGTGGACAACGAGGTCGTTGTGCTTCGGAACGGCACCAACCCGTTCACGGTCTTGTTCGACCATACCCTCTGGAAAGTGCAAACTCCACCCACCCTGGCGACTACTAACCAGATCATCGCCAACCAGGCTCCCGGATTCGACAGCGTGAATATCGGCCGTAACTATTTCGATTTTCGGCTCCGGAGCGGATCGCCCGCCATCAACAAAGGCGCTTTGACCGGACTGCTCACCGATTTGGACGGGAAACCCCGGCCTGTCGGACTTCCAGACCTGGGCTGCTTTGAGCGGCAGTGACAGAAAAAGACCGCCGGTAAGGCCAACCATCACCCCCTCGGGTTGTTACCTTAAAAACGTTCTATATGAAATTGCTGTTGCTCTCGTTGCTCCTGACGACCCGCATGGCCGGAGGTTCGATCTACGACTTCAATGTCCCCGGACTGGATGGCCGTGACATCAATTTTGGGTTCTTCCGCGGCAAGCACATCCTCGTGGTCAATACGGCATCCGAATGCGGACTCACGCCCCAATACAAGGACCTGGAAAAACTGTATCAGCAGTACCAGGACCGGCTGGTGATCGTCGGATTCCCGGCCAATAATTTCGGAGGACAGGAACCGGGCAGCAATGCGGAGATCCGGACCTTCTGCACCAAAAATTACGGGGTCAGTTTCCCAATGGCGGAAAAAATCTCCGTTAAGGGTGCCGATACACATGCCCTGTACAAATACCTGAAAGCTGAGGCCGCGGCCAAGGGAATGGATGACCCCGTTACCTGGAACTTCGGCAAGTTCCTCATCAATCCCAAGGGAGAGCTGGAGGCCACCTTCTCCCCGAGGGTCAATCCCATGAGCCAGGACATCATCCGCTTCCTGAACTGAACCATTCCCTATTGCCGAACAGGAACCGGTGTGCATCTTGGGGCCTCAGGTACTATCTTCGTGACCATGGCTTTCAGTGATGTGATCGGACAGGAGGTCGTGAAAGGACGACTGCGCGACCTGTTGCAACAAAACCGCCTCAGCCATGCCCTGCTGCTTATCGGAAGGGAAGGCCAGGGCGCACTTCCCCTCGCACTGGCCTTTGCACAGTATGTTCTCTGTGAAAAGGTGAACCGCCGGTCTGCACCCGCCGGTCCTTCCCTGTTCGGCGATGAACCGTCCGATGTGTCGGTACCCCTGCTTCCGACTGATGCATGCGGCGTTTGCCCCTCCTGTCAAAAAGCCGCCCAGCTCATCCATCCGGACATCCACTACTCCTACCCGACCGTTACCCGTAAATCGGGTGACAAACCGATCGCGACGGATTTCATTAGTGAATGGCGAGAGTTCATCCGTACACACTCCTACGGCAATCTGTTCGACTGGATCGAGGCGATCAAGGAAAAAGAGAACAGCCAGGGTAAGATCACGGCGCGGGAATGCGATGACATCATACGCAAACTGAGCCTTAAAAGTTTTGAGAGCGGGTACAAGATCCTTGTGCTCTGGATGCCCGAGGAGCTGGACAAAGAGGGAAACAAGCTGCTCAAGATCATCGAGGAACCCCCACCCGACACCCTGTTCATCCTGGTAACGGAAAATGAGGAGGCTGTCCTGCCAACCATCGTCAGCCGCTGCCAACTGATCCCGATACCCCCCCTTTCCACCCTGGAGATCTGCGAAGCCCTCATCCGCCGCAACGGAACGGATGCGGAGACCGCAAGAAGGGTAGCCAGTGTTGTAGAAGGAAACTATCGGGAGGCCCTGCAACTGGTTCAGCATGCCGAAGAGGATTGGCAAAGCCTGCTGCGCGAATGGCTGAATGCGATCCTCAAAACAGGTCCGGTGGCTCAGGCCAAATGGGTGGAAGACATCAGTCGACTGGGGCGAGAAAAACAAAAGCAATTCCTCCGTTACTTCAACCACCTGTTGGAACAATCGATCCGGCTCCGGCTAACCGGCGAAAGTCCGGGGGCCATGGGTGCAGAACGGGATTTCGCCGAACGGCTGAACAAGATTGCGGGACCCGAGGCACATTACGCCATCGTGGAAGAGCTCGATCGGGCCAGCTACTACATTGAAAGGAATGCCAATGCCAAGATCCTGTTCCATGCCCTGACTATCAAACTCTACCACATTATTCAGGATAAGGTCGTATTTTTGAGTCATTGAGGCCCGGCCCGAAGCGAGCGAACGGTGCGTACCCAGGAAAAGGCTGGTCAGAAAAAAAGGGAATCTTGTATTTTGTTTACCGCTGAATCTGCATATATCATTGACCATCAATCAGCTGGATGTATCTCATCCAATGGATGGCCTCCTGCAGGAGCGGCAGCAGCCCCTTTCCTTTCCTGACCGGACCCGTTCCCCGGCGACCCTCGAATCATGATTTTCATTCACCGGATGCGACCGGCCCGGCCGGTTTGACATCCGTAGAATCATCAACCATGGGTTGTACAGGATGCAGTTCGGATACAGGCGGAAAGCCGAACGGTTGCAAAAGCAACGGCGGCTGCAGTTCAGGCGCATGCAATCGCATGAACGCATACGATTGGCTGCGTAACCTGCCGATTACGGATACCGGGAGCGCATGCCATGTCGTGGAAGTGAGTTTCAGCCAGGGTACAAGAAAGGACTTTTACAGGAATACCGGTTTACAGCCCTATGATAAGGGAGACCTCATCGCCGTGGAAGGCGTGGGTGGATTCGATCTGGGCGAAGTATCCCTGACCGGGGAGATCGTCCGGCTGCAGCTGAAGAAACGCGGGGTTAAGGAAGACAATCCCGACATGCGGAAGATCCTGCGCCGTGCCACAGACCGCGATATCGAGCTCTGGAAGCAGAACAAGGCAAGGGAACCGGAAGCCGTGATCCGCAGCCGCGCCATCGCGCGCCAGCTCAAGCTGAACATGAAGATCAGTCAGGTGGAAATGCAGGCAGACGGCCGGAAAGCCACTTTTTTCTATATCGCTGACGGCCGGGTGGATTTCCGGGAATTGATCAAGATATATGCTTCCGAATTCCGCGTGAAAGTGGAGATGCGCCAGATCGGTGCCCGTCAGGAAGCCGGAAAGGTCGGTGGCATTGGAAGCTGTGGCCGCGAGCTTTGTTGCAGCACCTGGCTCACCGAATTCAAATCGGTGAATACGGCAGCTGCGCGCTACCAGAACCTGTCCATCAATCAGACCAAACTCAGCGGTCAGTGCGGACGCCTGAAATGCTGTCTGAACTATGAACTGGACACTTACCTCGACGCGCTGCAGCATTTTCCCGATCATTGTGACGTATTGCAGGTGGCCAAGGGGAATGCCTTCCTGGTAAAGAAAGATATCTTCAAAAACCTGATGTGGTACACGCTGCCCGACAGCAACAAGCAGTACCCCCTGAGCATCGAACGGGTCAAAAAGATCAAGGCCCTCAATCAGCAGGGAGTACGACCGGAGGAACTGGAACCTGTGGAGGTCACATCCTCCAAACCCAAGGAGGCCGAACCGGAAGCCGTTGAGCTGGTGGGGCAGATCAGCCTGCGTACACTGGAAAAGGCGGAACGCCGAAAGCGGCAGCAGCGACAGCAGCAACGCCCACAGCAACGGCCGGGGGGAGGATCCCGCGCACCGCAAGGTCCGCAACAACAGGGTCAGGGAAAAGGGGGAAACGCACCCTCACAGCGTTCGCAGGGGCCCCAAAAAGGAGGCCGACCCGGCGGCTCCCGTCCGCCGCAGCGTCCGAACCCGCCTAAAGGCGACAAACCCGGCACCTGATTCAAATTCCCAATGCTCGGTAGATCGCATCCTGCACCTTTCCACGTATCTGCAACTGCCCGAGCTTGTTGTTATCCCGCGTTGGATATACCCGGTTCGACAGAAAAACAAAAATGATGTTGTTTCGGGGGTCGGCCCAGACACAGGTGCCCGTAAAACCGGTATGTCCAAAGGTTTCGGGTGATACCCGGGAGGCCGGGTAGGGTTCTTTGCGTGTAGCATTGTCCTTTTCGGGCTTGTCGAATCCATAGCCCCGACGGCTGACGCGGCTGTGATAGCCGGTAAAGAGTCCGATGGTCTCCTGCTTCAGATAGCGGGCTCCGTTCCAAACACCGCCATTGAGCAACATCTGGTAGAGCATGGCAAGGTCGTAGGCATTGGAAAAAAGACCGGCATGACCGGCCACCCCACCGAACATTGATGCACCTTCATCATGCACATCCCCCCGGGTAGTTTGACGGCGAAACTGTTTTTCGGTCTCCGTGGGTACCGTATATGAGACGGGAAACCGCTCGCGCGGCTTGAAGCCCGTGGTGAACATTCCCATAGGCCGGTAAAAGGTCTGCTGCACATATGCATCCAGCGTCTTGCCGGTGATGGCTTCCACGATACGGCCCAGAAAGATGAAATCGTTATCACTGTACACGTATTTTCCGGAAGCGGCCAGCGGGCTGGCCAGGATCCGGGCGAACATCGTGTCAGACCAATCATCACGCAGGTAAAGACCTTCCGCGACCCGAACGGCAAAGCCCGGACGGGGCTTATCCGAATAGATCGCCGGATCGGGAACTCCGTTGGCATCGATCGTCTCCTTGTAAAAAGCAATGAAGGGCACGAGTCCGGCCTGGTGCAGCAAGATCTCGTCGACCCGGAGACGTGCCTTATTGGTTCCCCGAACGGCCGGCAGGTAGTCACCCAGAGTCTTGTTCAGGTCAAGGCGGCCCTGTTCAAAGAGTTTCATCAGAGCGACCGTCGTGGCCGAGATCTTGGTCACCGAGGCAAGGTCGAAAATACTTTCGAGCCGCACCGGTTCATCGGCCCCGTACATCGTCGTTCCGAATGCACGATGGTACACGATCTCACCCTCATGAACGGCCAGCACCACGCAGCCGGGAAATGCATTCGCCGCCAGAGCGTCCGTGACGATCGAGTCGACCGCGGCAAGACGACCGGAAGCATGCCAGGAAGGGTCCTCCCGGGCCTTTACGATCCCATGCCCGACAGGATACTGGCACACTCGTACGGGCAAATGGCCGGCGGCATTCCGCTTGCCCTCCAGGATATCGGCCGCCGCTAGCTGGGTGATCGCATCATCCTGATGACAACCAAGCAACGTATAGGCATCGCAGAAATTGCGGTTGGCCAGTACATTCCCGAACGTAACGGTGATGGTCTTTATGAAGTTCAGCTCCCGATACAGTCGCATCGCTTCCGCGCTGATTCCGAAGTTATCGGCCGGACGCAGCGAGTAATTATGCACGCCGATAATGATGGCATCGTATTTACGGTCTTTAGGTACGGCCTGCAGGATGGAGTCCGCCTTCGCGGCATTATCCTTATAGGAGAACAGGTACACATCGGCGCCGTAGGTTTCCTGCAAGCGCTTCCCGAAAGCATTGAGGGTGGTGGCTCCCAGCCCGATATAGGCCACTTTCTTGCCGGGAGTCACGGGTACCTGGGCATAATCCGTGCGGGAGGCTTTCATACCCCCCTGCGATAGCAGAACGATACTGCCAACCGCAGCCTCCTGTCGGATCGCATCCGTTCCGGCATTAAGGTCGTCGACCAGATTGTCCAATTTCACCGGAGATAGCCGGCTTAGTCCCAAATCGAATTTGGACCGAAGGACCCTTCGTAGCTTGTCATCGATGTCCTCCCAGCTCAGCCGATTCTCCGCGATCGCCTTCTTGACGGCTGCAACGGTCTCTGACACACTCGCCGGCAGGCAGAGCATGTCGTTACCCGCTACGAGGGCCTCGACGGAAATGGTACCCCCGGGGAAAAACTTGGCGACCCCTTTCATCTCAAGGGCATCCGTAAAGGCAAGCCCCTGGTACTGCATTTTTTCGCGCAGCAGGCCAGTAACGTTATTCCGCGATAACGATGTGGCCTTATTGGCTGTGGCATCGATCGAGGGGATATAAAGATGGGCGATCATAACACTCCCAACCCCGGCGTTGAAAAGGGCCCGGAAAGGCACCAATTCCATGGAATCGAGCTGTGCCTGTGACTTATTGATGACGGGCAGATCGTAATGCGAATCCACGTCCACATCGCCGTGGCCGGGAAAATGCTTGGCACAGGCCATGATGCCCGCATCCTGCATCCCTTTCATATAGGCCACTCCGAACCGGGCCACTTTGTCGCGGTCCTCGCCAAAAGAACGGTATCCGATCACCGGATTATTCGGATTGTTGTTGACATCCACAACAGGGGCATAATTCACATGTACGCCGATCCGCTTGCACTGAAGACCAACCGCCAGACCCATGCGGTACACAAGGTTCTCATCCTCCAGAGCGCCCAGGGTAAGCTGATAGGGGAATTTGGTAACGCTGTCCAAACGCATCCCCAGGCCCCACTCCCCATCGATAGTGATCAGGAGCGGTGTTTTGGCTATGGACTGGTATTGATTGGTGAGCTGGGCTTGGCGCACCGGTCCACCCTGGAAAAAACAAAGCCCCCCGACATTGTAATCCCGGATATCGGCGGTCAGCTTGTCCACATGCTCCGGTCCCAGGTTGGAATGGGCCCGGACGACCATCAGCTGCGCGATCTTTTCGTCTTGGGAGAGCGAGCGGAATACGCTGTCCACCCACTGTTCGCGGGACAGGTTGCTTTGCGCTTGTGCCAGTGCGCCGATGGCGGTCGCCAGGAGCAGGAACGATAAGAAGATTCGTTTCATACGAGGGTGATTTAGGAGGTGGATCCCGATTAAAATTAGCCTTTTTGAAGGAGGGCGCCACCGACTCAAATATGTATTTTTGACGCCGGAGAGAGTCTGCCGTGCCTGATAAAATCGTTCTGTTACCCGACCACATCGCCAACCAAATCGCCGCAGGAGAGGTGATCCAGCGACCGGCCAGTGCCGTCAAGGAACTGCTGGAAAATGCCGTCGATGCGGGCGCGACCGCCATCCAGCTGATCGTTCAGGATGCCGGCAAGTCGCTGGTACAGGTGATCGATAACGGCGGGGGCATGAGTGAGACGGATGCGCGCCTTTGCTTTGAGCGCCACGCGACCTCCAAGATCCGACAGATCGAGGATCTGTTCCACATCCGCACCATGGGCTTCCGGGGTGAGGCGCTGGCCTCGATCGCGGCAGTGGCAACGGTCGAGCTCCGCACCCGGCGACCGGATGATGTGACCGGAACGCGCATCGAGGTGGACAACAGTACGATCCGGCTTCAGGAACCGGTGGCAACCCCGGCCGGCACCAGCATTGCCATGCGGAACCTGTTCTTCAATATCCCCGCGCGGCGAAATTTCCTGAAAAGCAACGCAGCAGAGATGCGCCACATGGTGGACGAGTTCACCCGTGTGGCCATGGCCTTTCCGGAAGTTCGGTTCACATTTACTTCCAATGGCCAGCAACTCTTCCTGCTCGAAGCCGGCA
>JBJOMF010000042.1:0-2500 GCA_046052505.1 Bacteroidota bacterium
GCGGGCCTCCATTCACCGTTCCGCATCCAAAGGGCTGAATCGCCGAAACTCCGGTAGATCGCCCGGGCCAAATCGGGCCGCCGGAGCGTGTCACCGATACCGGCCGGCAACTCCCTCTTGGAAATTGCGGTTCGGATCTCTTCGCCGGTGAGGCGAAACTGTTCCGTCAGATTTCCCGCAGCGGGGCGCCGATCACTGCCGGGACCTGAACAGGCGATGCCGCAAATAACGAGCATCAGATATCCGGTCACGTGGTACCATCGGTTCGGATGCATGGCTTGTTGCTGTGTTGCCACGGGTTTTACCGTATCTTACCGGACCCATGGCAATTCCTATCAAAATACGAATTGGATTACTTTATTCCGTACTGCATACGCTGTTTTTTTCAACGGCCTGTGCCCAGAGCGTTCCGACCCGTGATACGGGGTACATACGCCCGCCGGTAACCTCCTCGCTGCAGGACCTTCGCAGGCAATTACGGAACGATCCGACGAAGGAACTGATTGAACTGAAGCAACAGATCCCCGATCTCGTTTATGACCTGCGCTATGCGACCACCCGCAATTTCATGCACCAAAGCATGTACCCGGAAGACACCCGTGTCACTTTCCTTCGCGCCCCGGCGGCAACGGCCCTCCGCAAGGTGCAGGATACGCTTCGGCAACTCGGTCTCGGCATCAAGGTCTTCGATGCCTACCGGCCCTACGACGTGACGGTCCGGTTCTGGGACCTGGTACGGGATGCCCGCTTTGTGGCGCATCCAGCCAAAGGAAGCGGACACAACCGCGGCATCGCAGTCGATCTCACCTTGATCCAGCGCGGCAGCGGTGCAGAACTACCCATGGGTACAGGCTTCGACGACTTTTCGGATACGGCGCACCAGGATTTCACCGCCCTTCCGGAGGACGTATTGCAGAACCGGCACCTGTTGCGGTCCACCATGGAACGTTACGGATTCATTGCCTACGCCGATGAATGGTGGCATTACAGCTGGCCGGAGCCGAGCCGCTTTGAACTGCTGGACATATCCTTCAGGAAATTGAAACGTATCAAAGCGAAATGACCTGTTGAACGGCATCGAGATCGATCGGTCCGTATACATGCGGGTAGGTGTCCTGCGTGGAGGGCGACCAGTCGTACACCAGGGGACTGGTAAGGCGGTCGGTCTCGATCTCCAGCCGTACCAAACCGGTCTGACCGGCGAAATACCGCTCCAGAACACCCGGCACCTGATGTTCCAGGGAACAATGAATGAATCCCTCCGAATGCAGGGAGGGATGCACATAGGCACCTTGTGCCTGTGCTTCCTTCCAGGCGAGCGACGTGGTGATATGATAGATGACAGCCATCAGAGAACCCGTTTTAGCATCTGTGCCTGCAGGCAATGATCGGCTAGCACCAGCGCGGTAGCCGCCTCCACGATCACCGGAGCCCGTAGGGCAACGCACAGGTCATGGCGTCCCTTGACCCGGAAGTCCTCGGTTTGTCCCGTTTCTACGTTCAGGCTGTGTTGCTGGCGGGGCGTGGAGGCCGTTGGCTTGAATGCCAATCGGAACACGATGTCATTTCCATTGCTGATACCGCCGACGATCCCTCCGGCGTGATTGGTCCGGGTTTTACCGGACGGGTCTTCGATCGCATCATTGTGCTCGCTACCGAACATGCGTGCCGCAGCGAAACCGGTACCGAATTCAACGCCCCGGACGGCCGGAATGGAAAAGAGCAGATGCGACAAGGAAGACTCCAGCGAATCGAAATACGGTTCACCGCATCCGACTGGCATGCCCTGCACCCGGCACTCCACGATGCCTCCAATGGAATCACCGGCCTCCAGCGCCTGCTGGAGGCCCCGCTCGATATCCGTGATGCCGCCAACCTCCGTGACCGAGGCTTCGATCCGTACGCCGATAGGGTCCAGGCATTTTTTTGCGATGGCCCCAGCGGCAACGACCCCGGCCGTGAGCCGGGCACTGAAGTGGCCGCCCCCCCGGTGATCCTCGAACCCGCCGAATTTCTGGTGGGCCACCCAGTCGGCATGACCGGGACGGGGAATAGCGCGCATTTTCTCATAATCGGAGCTCCGCACATCGGTATTTTCGAAAAGGACGGTGATCGGGAACCCGGTGGTATGACCCTGGAAGACACCGCTTAGGATCCGTGGGATATCGGGCTCACTTCGGGTTGTCGTACCCTTTTGCACTCCCCCTCTGCGTCGCTCCAGGTCCGGCAGCAGATCCCCATCCGACAGGGACAGCCCGGCCGGACAGCCGTCGATCGTGATGCCGACGCAGGAACCGTGTGATTCACCGAAAACGCTGACCCGGAACGATCGTCCAAATGTGTTCATATTTAAAAGTAATCATTCTGAAGGGAACGCACACTTCCATTGTCTGCTCAGGACTCGGACTCCAGCACTGCACCTAGCTTTTCCAGATCGGAAAAAAAGGAGGGATAGGATTTGCGGATCGCATCCGAACCGGATATTCGGGTGACACCGCTC
>JBJOMF010000043.1:0-3124 GCA_046052505.1 Bacteroidota bacterium
TCATCATGCTCATGAACCTGAACCGCGATACCGAGCCGCAGAAGAAACGATGGCTGAAGGTCGCAGGTGCCGTGGCCGGGGGCTGCCTGCTGTTGGTGTTGGTGGCCGCTCTCAAGGATGCCGGCCTGAAGGAGCAGCAGGCGCTGGTGAAGACCGGTGAAATCGGATTGATCCGGAATCTCGGGCGCGAGCTGTTCAGCACCTATGTGGTGCCCTTCGAGATCAGCAGCATCCTGTTCCTGGCCGCCATGGTGGGCGCCGTGGTGATCGGAAAAAAAGAATGATAACCCCGCCGCTCCATGCGGCAACAATATATCGGTATGCCGATCAACTATTACCTGTTCCTGGCCATCGCGCTGTTCTGCATCGGGATGGTCGGCGTGCTCACCCGCCGGAACGCCATCATCATCTTCATGTGCCTTGAGCTCATGCTCAATGCGGTGAACCTGCTGTTGGTAGCCTTCTCCAAGATGCACCACGCCAAGGCACTGGCGACGAATCCGACCAGCATGGTCGGTGCAGACGGACAGTTGTTCGTGTTCTTCATCATGGTGGTCGCGGCGGCGGAAGTAACGGTGGGGCTGGCCATCATCGTGATGATGTACCGGAACATCCACTCGGTGGATATCAATTTCCTGAACCGGCTTAAACACTAAGATCCGACCTGACACATATGCAACAAGCACTTGAACTGGCCTATTGGGTACCTCTGCTCCCCCTGATCGGTTTCCTGGTGAACGGACTGGGCCGTAATCGGATCTCCCGTCCGGTAGCCGGACTCATCGGCGCCGGGGTCATCGGTGCGGCCTTTGCCATCAGTCTCTGGATCTTCCTCGAAGTTCGTGCAGGGGGTTCCGGCGAGGTCCGGTATTTCGATTTCATCTCTGCCGGCAACCTGGTTATACCCTTTTCGCTGTCTATCGACGCACTCACGGCCCTTTTCCAGTTGATCATCACCGGCGTGGGCTTTCTGATCCATGTCTACTCTGCTTCGTACATGAAAGAGGAAACGGCACCGCAGTTCGCACGGTACTTTTCGTTCCTCAACCTGTTCGTGTTCTCCATGCTCCTGCTCGTAATGGGCGGTAACCTGGTCATCCTTTTCATCGGCTGGGAGGGTGTGGGTCTCTGTTCCTACCTGCTGATCGGTTATTGGTTCTCTAACCCCGACTATGCGAAGGCGGCGAACAAAGCCTTTATCATGAACCGGATCGGTGACCTCGCTTTCCTCATTGCCCTGTTTTGGATCATCCAAAAGACAGGAACGGTCAGCTACACGGAGCTGTTCACCGATGCCAGTCTGACCCGCCTGACGGGCACCGACCTTACCATCATCACCTTACTTCTTTTCATTGGAGCAACAGGAAAAAGCGCACAGATACCTCTCTACACCTGGCTGCCGGATGCTATGGCGGGGCCAACGCCCGTATCGGCCCTGATCCATGCGGCGACCATGGTCACCGCGGGCATCTATTTGATCGCGCGGTGCAACCTGCTTTATTCGATGGCACCCCTGACCCTCGACATTATCACCTGGACGGGGCTGGCCACCGCCCTGCTGGCGGCCAGCATCGCACTCCGGCAGCATGACATCAAGAAGGTACTGGCCTATTCCACGGTGAGCCAGTTGGGCTTCATGTTCCTGGCCCTGGGCTGCGGGGCCTATGCGGCTGCGGTCTTCCATGTGATGACCCATGCCTTCTTCAAGGCGCTTCTCTTCCTGGGCAGTGGCAGTGTCATACACGCCATGGGCGGGGCGCAGGATATTCGCCAGATGGGCGGACTGTCGCGCAAGCTGCGCATCACCTATTTTACATTTCTGATCGGCTGCATCGCTATCGCCGGGATACCGCCTTTCAGCGGATTTTTTTCCAAAGATGCCATCCTGTTGAGCGCCTACCTGAAAAGTCCCCTTCTTTATGGCATCGCGTTGTTCGCAGCCTTGCTCACAGCCTTTTATATGTTCCGTCTTCTGTTCACCACGTTCTCGGGAACCTTTCGAGGTACGGCCGAGCAGGAACATCATGTACATGAAAGTCCTGCAGCTATGACCCTCCCCCTGATCGTGCTGGCCCTGCTTTCCGTTGCGGGCGGCTGGGTGGGTATTCCGGCCGTATTCGCCTCCGGTGCCGACATGCTGGGTCAGTTCCTGGGTCAGGTCAAAGGCCTGGGCGTGGAGTCGGGCCATCATGTATCGGTCACGACCGAGTTTGCCCTCATGGGTATCTCCACCGCACTGGTGTTGGCGATGGTCGCCTGGGCCTGGCTCCGCTATCGCCGGTATCGTCCGGAGAACACGAACGCATTCGCCCGGGTGCTGGAAAATAAATGGTATATCGATGAGGCGTATCAGGCAGCCATCGTACGGCCCTTGCACCGCCTGGGAGGCCTGTTCCGCGATCTGGTGGAGAACCGGGTGGTCGATGGTCTTGTCAACGGCGTCGGACGATTGGTGCAGTATGGGGGTCGACAGCTCCGACTCCTGCAGAGTGGTCAGGTCGGTAGCTATGTCCTCCTCATGGTTCTCAGTATGGTCGCCTTTTTCATCCTTCAATTCTTCCTGAGAAAATAAGCTATGATCCCGGTATTATTCATACTCATCCCCTTGGTTACCGGTCTGGTATCCTTTTTTCTGAAGGAGCAGCGGACGGTCCGGGCCTGGGGGCTTCTCTCCAGTATACTCACCCTGCTGCTGGCCCTGGCCTCCCGGACGGTATGGACCGACCCCGGATCGATGCAGGCTTCCTTTGACTGGCTATCGACCCTGCGAAGCAGTTTCTCGGTGTCCATCGACGGTATGGGCGGCATGCTCTGCCTGCTGAATGCGGTTGCGTATCCGCTCATTTTCCTGTCCACCTGGACGAACCGCTATACCCAGCCCGGTCGCTTTACCGGGTTGCTGCTCCTGGCGCAGGCCGGCATGATGGGCGTATTCGTGGCCACCGATGCGCTCCTGTTCTATTTCTTCTGGGAGCTTGCCCTGATCCCGATGTATTTCATCTGCTCACAATGGGGCGGGGAGAAGCGGATCGCCGTCACCTTCAAATTTTTCATCTATACCTTTTTGGGTTCGCTGCTGATGCTGATCGGAATCCTATACATCCAGTCACAGACCGCCGATCGT
>JBJOMF010000044.1:0-3885 GCA_046052505.1 Bacteroidota bacterium
CCGTACTGTCGATCCCCGACTGGGGGGTGACCCCTTTCGCTTCAGGCCGCGACCGCGCCCAGATCGCCCGCGAGATCGATGCCTTCAATGCGGCCAACCGGGAGATCAGCGAACGATATAATATATATTATATCGATGTGACGCCGTGGACGCGTGAAGCGGCTGCGGACCCCACCCTGCTCAGCATCGACGGCCTGCACCCATCGGCAAAGGAATACCGCCGCTGGGCCGAACGCCTGTATACGTTTTTCAGGTCCCGGCTCTGATCAATCCATAAGGCATCGCACACAATGACCCCCTGGTAAACACGCGGCCGGGCTGCCCGTAATATTTTGATTCCCGTAAAATTTATTATCCTTGCCCTAACTTGCACCCGCGAAACCTGCCGGTCGCATTCCCGCCGGAACGCCGGTCCGGGCCCTTTGAAACAACTGAAAACCCCTCATGGCCAAGAACTTACTTATTGTTGAGAGCCCTGCCAAAGCAAAGACGATCGAGAAGATCCTGGGAAAGGATTTCCAGGTGAAAAGTTGCTTCGGTCATATCCGTGACCTTGAAAAAGCCGCCATGGGGATCGACGTGGAAAAGAACTTCGAACCCCGTTACATCGTCCCGCCTGAAAAGGAGAAGGTCGTCAAGGAATTGAAGACCCTTGCAAACCGATCCGAAGAGGTTTGGCTGGCGACGGATGAAGACCGGGAAGGTGAAGCCATCAGCTGGCACTTGTGCGAGGTACTCGGACTGGACCCCAAAAAGACCAAGCGCATCGTTTTCCACGAGATCACCAAACCTGCCATCCAGGATGCCGTCAAACAACCGCGTCGGGTGGATATGAACCTGGTGATGGCACAACAGGCCCGCCGGGTCCTGGACCGCATCGTCGGGTTCGAACTCAGCCCCGTGCTATGGCGCAAGATGAGCATGCGCAACAACCTCAGCGCCGGACGCGTACAGAGTGTGGCCGTACGACTGATCGTGGAACGGGAGCGGGAGATCAATGCCTTTCATGCCGTCAGCCAGTTCCGGACAGAAGCCCTGTTCACCGCCGATGACCTCAGCGGCCGTAAAGTGACCTTCACCGCCGAGGGCAAAAAGCAATCCGATGCATCGCAGGCCGAAGCGTTCCTGAACAGTTGCAAGGGCGCTACCTACACGGTCACCGATATTCAGGTGAGACCCGGAAAGCGGACCCCGGCCCCGCCCTTCACCACCTCGACCCTGCAACAGGAAGCTTCCCGCAAGCTGGGCTACAGCGTATCACGCACCATGCTCATCGCACAAAAACTTTACGAGAACGGATATATCACCTACATGCGTACCGACAGCGTCAACCTTAGTAACACGGCGCTGGGCGACATCACAAATACCGTGAAAGGCCTTTATGGCGAGCGCTATCACCAATTTCGGCGCTACAAGAACCGCAATGAGAGCGCTCAGGAGGCGCACGAAGCCATCCGACCGACCTTCATGAGCAATACGACCGTTCCCGAAACCGACTGGGCACGGCTCTATGAACTGATCTGGAAACGGACGATGGCCAGCCAAATGGCCGATGCCGAACTGGAAAAAACGACGGCGCGGATCTCGATCTCCACCAACCGGGAGGAACTGGTCGCCGCCGGGGAAGTACTGAAATTCGATGGCTTCCTTAAAGTGTACCGCGAGGACCGAGACGACGATGAGGACACGGACGATACAACGGAGGGTATGTTGCCGCCCCTCAGCACAGGACAAACGCTGCCCCTGAATGAACTTCGTGCCACGGAACGGTTCAGCCGGCCGCCCGCACGCTACACCGAAGCCTCGCTGGTAAAGAAACTGGAGGAACTGGGCATCGGCCGCCCCTCCACATATGCCCCGACGATCTCCACGATCCAGAAACGGGGCTATGTAGAGAAACGGGATAAGGAAGGGATGGTACGCAACTATGCCATTCTCACCCTGAAGAACGATCAGGTCCGTCGCGAATCCGCCACCGAAAATACCGGTGCGGAGAAATCAAAACTATTTCCCTCTGACCTTGGACTCGTGGTGACCGACTTCCTCCTGCAGTATTTCGACGATGTGATGGACTATGGCTTCACGGCACGGGTCGAAGCGGAGTTCGATGAGGTTGCCGAAGGCAAGATGAAGTGGAACAAGATGATCGACAGCTTCTACAGCCCGTTCAAGAAGGACGTGGACAAGACCATTGAGACCGCAGAGCGCATCAAGGGAGAACGGATACTTGGAACCGACCCGGAGAGCGGCAAACCCGTAGTTGCCCGGATGGGTCGCTACGGCGCCATGATCCAGATCGGGGATGCGGCCGATGAAGAAAAGCCGCGATTCGCCAAGATCCCCACGGGTCAGAGCATCGAGACCATCACGTACGACGAGGCGATCAAGCTGTTCGCACATCAGGGAAGCCAGGGACAGTACGAGGAACGTGATGTTTCGGTCGGCGTAGGACGGTTCGGACCCTATGTGAAATGGGGTGATGAGTACATCTCCATACCCAAAGGGACCGATCTCGGTACGGTCGATTTCGCCAAGGCCGTGGAATACATCAAGGCAAAACAAATCGCCGATGCACCCGTGGGTACCTATGAAGGCAAATCCATCACAAAGGGTACCGGCCGCTTTGGCCCCTATCTCAAATGGAATGGCCTGTTCATAAATGTACCGCGGCGCTATGATTTCAAGAACCTGGCACCCGCCGAGATGAACGAACTGATCCAGGCCAAGGCCCTGAAAGAGGCCAACCGGTACATTCGGCAGTGGCCCGAGGACAAGATCGCCATTGAAAATGCCCGCTGGGGCCCGGTGATCAAGTACGGCAAGAAGATGGTACGGATGCCCCGTAAAACGGACAATGAAAAATACAGCGCCGAGGAAGCCGCCCTGCTGAGCCTGGAACAGGTAAAGCAATTCATCGAGGCGGAGATCCCCGGAGCCTTCGCGGTCAAGTCCAAAAAAGCCGCTGCCCGCAACACCCCTGTGAAAAAAGCGGTCACAACGAAAAAAGCAGCCCCCAAGAAACCCGCCGTCAAGAAAAAGGCCGCCAAAAAGAAATAAAGGCCGCCCCAAACCTCTGCATGAAACGCGCCTACTGGGAGAAAATGGCCCGCACGTACAGCGAAGAGATCTTCGATGTGCTGCTGCATGACCGCAAAGGCCTGATCCGTGCAGTGATCGAGGCCCATGCATCACCCCGGGCGACCGTTATGGATATCGGATGCGCGATCGGCAAGTGGGTCCCGGTGTTGGCACCTGCATTTAAAAAAGTCGTGGCGGTCGACATCTCAGCCGAAAACCTCGCTATCGCGGCAGACCGCTTCGCTCGTTACACAAACGTCGAATACAGGCGTGCCGACATGAGCGGCAGCCGCATCCGGGTTCCACGGTGCGATTTCGGCATCTGTATCAACGCCATACTCACCCCGAACGCGGCCGACCGGCGACGTTTCTTTCGAAATCTGGGCGCCTGTGTGAAATCGGGCGGACGGATCGTATTGAGCATCCCCTCCCTTGAATCCTGGATGCTCACACAGGTGATTCAGCAAGAGTATGGCCTGAACCGGGCCTACTTTCCCCCGACCAGGTCCGGACCTGAGGCGATCCGAAAGTGGAACCAGATCCGACGGGCCGTGGCAGATATTGACGAGGTTCCTCACAAACATTATATGCAGGAAGAACTCCACCACCTGTTCCGGGAGGTCGGATTCATCGTTGAGGATATCCAAAAACTGGAATACGAATGGAACACGGAGTTCCATCGTCCTCCCAAGAAGCTGAAGGGGCCTGGCCCCTGGGACTGGATGTGCGTGGTGAGGAAAAAATGAACCTTCGAACGGCCGGATCACTCCAACAATGCATAGACCGCGAAACTGGCCAGCCAGTGTT
>JBJOMF010000045.1:0-4904 GCA_046052505.1 Bacteroidota bacterium
AATCCACGGGCGGGCTTCTTTTTATAAAGCACTTATTTACAGCTGATTAAATGCTTCAGGTGCGAAGCGTCCAACACCGGGGCAAAATAAAAATGCCGGCGGGACAGTGGTCCGGCCGGCATATACGGAGTGTGATTTTTTAGCGGATCTCGAACTTGCCTACGACGGTCTCCTCGTCGCCCTGGAAGATGCGGTAGATATAGGTACCGCGCTCCAGTCCTTTTACACAGCGGTGCGATTTGGGCTCCAGGGTGAAGTTGTTCGCCAGGTTGCCATCCATGTCGAACACAAAAAAGTTGATATCCTTTCCGTCATTCTTTCGGGCGATAACATGCATCTCGCGGCGGAAGGCGTCCGGGTAAACCTTGACGGCCGTATTGATGAGAGGAGCAAAGCCTGTTTTTTTGGCTTTGTTCTTTCGTGCCGGATTTTTTGCAGGTTTCTCACTGTTCGCAGGGGTGCCGGTGTTCGCCAGGGCGGTTTCACCCAGCAGCAGGGCGGAGCAGAGAGCGGCAAGTAGAAGGGTCTTTTTCATAGTTGATTTTTTAGTTGTTATGATCAATAGAATACTGGACACTTGAGTTGTTTCCGGGCACGGGCATCCGGGGCATCCCCGCCGTTGATCCGCCAGCCCATGCGGATGACACCCGAAAAGTAGGAGTCATTCTCCCTCGGATCGCCACGCTGCTCGTTGATCACGGGGCGGCTGACGGCTCCGTTGACCAGATTCTCCCGGTAGTACAGCTGCCGTGCCTGAGCCAACTGGGCATCCGACAGGTAGTTGCTGAAATGACTGGGGTCTACGTACGTGGTGCTGACATCATCGATATAATCGGTGAAGGTCTTGCGGTGCATGACCTCGAATCCGAAGTAGAGGTTTTCACGGAAATAATATTTGATACCGGCTCCCATCGGGATCATCAGTTGCGTCAGGGCATAAGGTTTGCGGTCCGGGTATTCTGCCATGCCCTGACCTTCCAAACGCAGCGGCTTCAGATCGACCCACTGCGAACCGCCGTCGCTGTTGAAATATTCACCCTGGGGGTTGAAATGGAACAGACCGGCACCGATCACTCCGTAGGGGCGGATCTTACCTTGTGTGCCGTCGTATTTCTCAAAGAAAACGGTCGGGTAGAACTCGATGGCGCCATAGGCTTCCAGGAGGGTCGACCGGAATTTCAGGTTGCGATACAGGCGGAACCGCTCGTCACCTCCTTTGTCAGGCGTCTGCGCATCATCTGCTTCCAGCATGCCGATATTACCGGCGATACGGAATCCGAGCCATTCCGCAGGATAGATATTCAAGTACAGCCCCTTGTTCATTTTGGTCATGGGAAGATCCACATCCTTGATGAAGGTGCGGCCAACACCCGAACTGCCTCCCAGGTCGCCCAGAAAGAAGGACGGGCCGATTCCCAGACCGATCTCGTATTTGCCGTTAGCGAAACTGAAGGCCTGGCCGGCGACCGGACGGGCAAACAGGCCCAGGACCAGGGCGATTGCGGTAATGCGAATGAATGTAAAAAATGTTTTCATGGACGAAGGATGCTGGTTTTTCTACCGGATTGGATTCAAGAGCTAAAGTAGATACGCGGGTAGCCGAAAAAAATGATTCGCCTCTTTTTCTGGTCAAAAAAGGACTTTTCGGAACGAACTACTAAGGGATTTTACGAGACGGGATTCAGGGAAGTACCATTTCGATGTGTTCGATGCCGTCTTCGAGGTAGGGAGTGCCCTCCGGCCTGAAGCCAAGGGAGGAGTAAAAGTCGATCAGATAGCATTGGGCACCGATCCGGATAGGTCCAGGTCCGAACAGGTGGCGGCCGGATTCGATGGACCGGGCCATCAGGTCCCTGCCGATGCCTGTTCTGCGGACCCCGGGGGCCGTTACCACCCGTCCGATGGACATTTCCGTGTAGGAGATCCCGGGTGCCAGCAGTCGGGAATAGGCCACCAGGTTGCCCTCCTTCCAGCCCATCAGGTGGTAGGCGAAGGGGTCCTTGTCGTCCGCATCCTGAAACAGGCATTGCTGCTCGACAACGAAAACCTCGTTGCGGAGCTGCAGGATCCGATACAGTTCCCGGGGGGTCAGTTCATCGAAGGCCAACAGGGTCCAGTGGATCATCAGTAGCGGTATTTTTCGTTCCAGCGCGACCGCAGGAATTTGCGCAATTCCTCCTCGCGGGGGTTGGATCCGGGTTCATAAAGGGTTGTACCGATAATGCTTTCCGGCAGGTATTCCTGTGCGACAAAATTGCCTTCGTACTGGTGGGAATAGGCATACTCCTTCCCATAGCCCAGGCCCTTCATCAGACTCGTGGGAGCGTTACGCAGGTGCAGCGGTACCGGCAAATCCCCCGTCCGTCGTACCAGCGCCAGTGCCCCGTCGATCGCCCGGTAGGCGGTATTGCTCTTCGGGCTGGAGGCGAGGTAGGTAGCACAGTGGGAAAGGATGATCCTTGATTCGGGAGGACCGATCTTATGCACCGCATCGAAGGTGGCATTGGCCAGCAGCAGGGCGTTCGGATTGGCGTTGCCGATATCCTCGCTGGCCAGGATCACCATCCGGCGGGCGATGAAGGTGACATCCTCGCCGCCTTCAAGCATGCGGGCCAGCCAGTAGACCGCCCCATTGGGGTCGCTGCCACGGATGGATTTGATGAATGCCGATATGATGTCGTAATGCTGCTCCCCGCCCTTGTCGTACAAGGCAATTTTTTGCTGTGCGGCCTGCAACACCAGCGCATCCGTGATCGGGGTCGTCCCATCGGGTTCGGTGCCGGCCGCTTCAGCTACGATCTCCAGCAGGTTCAGGATCTTCCTTCCGTCACCTCCTGACAATCGTACCAATGCCGCTGTTTCCAACAGCACCACTTTTTTCCGGCGCAGGGCCTCATCCTGTTCAATAGCTTTACGCACCAGGGCGATCAACTGGTCGTCGCCCAGCGGACGCAGTACATAGACCTGGCATCGGCTCAGCAAGGCACTGTTCACTTCGAAGGAGGGATTCTCGGTAGTGGCACCGATCAGCGTCACAGTGCCTTTCTCGACCGCTCCCAGCAGCGCATCCTGCTGGGATTTATTGAATCGATGGATCTCGTCGATGAAAAGGACCGCCCCGGCAGCTTCGCTGCCTGCCTGCGAAATAACCTCACGCACTTCCTTCACCCCGGCGCTGATGGCACTGAGCTGATAAAAAGGCGCATGCAATGTATTGGCGATGATGTGGGCCAGGGTCGTCTTTCCCGTACCAGGCGGTCCCCAGAGTATCATGGAAGGAATGCGGCCGCTCTCGATGGACCGGAGCAGGATGCTGCCCTCGCCCATGAGGTGTTCCTGACCGATGAGTTCCTGCGGTCGTTGCGGTCGCATCCGCTCAGCCAGCGGGGCCTGTTCCATCATCAGAGCAAGGTACTGAAATTAGGGCGTTGCGATCCCTCCCGGGCCTTAATTCACGTTGGCATTGATAAAAGCCTGGATCTTTTCAAAGGAGTCTGCCAAGTTCGCGCCGGTCCACCCATGCATCTCGTTCGGGTAGAACACATACTGGTGTGTCACACCCACCTGCTGCAACCGGTCACGCAAAAGCACCGACTGGCTCGGCGATACGACGAAATCTAGGCCACCCTGCAGGATCATCGTCGGACAACTTTGACCGGTCACATACGTCAGCGGGCTCGATTCATTGTACAGGGTCGCCTTGGTTGCCGGGGTGCCGCCGGTTACCTGCAGCAACAGCAGCGGTACGGCCGGGGTCGGCGGGTTGTTATAAAACTGGGTGAGTTCGGTGGGTCCGAAAAAATCAATCACCGCCTTGATCTTAACAGGCGATACATATTTATTGGCATGCAGCAGCGAAAGATGGCCGCCGGCACTGGCACCGACAAGTACGAACTTGTCCGACAGTTTGTATTCACCCCGCTTGCTGTAAATGTATTCGATCGCGGTTTTGACGTCGTTCTCCTGCGTCGGAAAGAAGTTTGTGGTCCCGTTGGCCAGGCGGTAGTTGATATTGAAGATCGCATAAGTCGGCAGGCGGCGTTTCAGGGTGTCCACGAACGGGGTGAACTCCGACTTATCACCCTGTGTCCACCCGCCCCCATGGATCATGATGATCACCTTGGTATTTTCATTTCGGCCAGCCGGCAGATAGATGTCCATTTTTTGGAGGGGATCGGTCCCGTAGGCCACGTTCAGTTGGGTCTGTGCCGGCAGGGGATCGGCCCCGCCTCCGCCACCCGAATCTTTCTGGCAGGAGGCCCATAAGAAAGCTGACAGCAGCGGGATGAGAACCTTGTTCATACAGGTCAATTTGGTCAAAAAGGTATGAAATCGACTGAATATGGCAATTATCAGGCCAAGCCTGCCAAAAAAATACTGAACACCAATTATTTAATATATATCGAATGCAGATGTAAAATACCCGATACCGGGTATTCCCCGGTGTGAACGGGCTGCATATTTTTACAACCGAACGATAAAAATTATCGCTGATCCGTCAGACAACCCTAGATCGTTTTTCCTTCTCTATATTTGTTTGTACGAAATGATTCAAACACTAAAATTGATACCCATGCGTAAACATTTCATTCTGATTGCCGCCCTCGTGCTGGCCGGATTCGGTTTCACGGCACAGGCCCAGAAACCCGACCTGAAAAAGGAAACCATCGAGTCCAAACCACAAACAGCGCCCGATGCTAAAGTGGCGTCTTTGCAGCGCCCGGTTAATGACAAGGCCAAGCCGGCCCCTCCCGCAGAATCGAGGGGGGATGCATACGGTCCGGATTACAGTGATGTGGTGGTGGACAACTGGACCGGCTATTACATCGATATTTACGTGAACGGGAATTACCGCGGTACGGTTTCGCCGTATGACAAGCGGGTTACCTGGGCCATACCCGGGA
>JBJOMF010000046.1:0-4816 GCA_046052505.1 Bacteroidota bacterium
CGCGATTGAAGATCGCTTCCAAGGTACCGATGATTCCACCGGGCATCTTGAAATCAACAGCGAGACTTGATTTCCACGTTTGGGGCATCTTGAAATTGGGATCGAAGGCCGTGATGGTATTGGTAACGGTCGTACCGGGGGGGGGTGCTGTTGCAGGACGGTAGGCACCGGTTGTGGGCACGAAACCACCGGGACGGGGAACACCGTTGGCCGCATTGAAGGTCTGGTTCACCTGGAGCATACCGGAGTTACCCGACTGGCCTACGATCCATACATATGGAACACGGCCGGTGAAAATACCTGTACCACCACGGAGCTGCAGGGAGCGGTCACCATAGATGTCCCAGTTGAAACCGACACGGGGCGAGATCAGGGTGCGGACTTTGGGGAGCAATCCGGTATTTACCTTAATACCATTATCGAAGGTGAGGGGGGAGATCAGCGGGTTTTCCTTGATCTCGGCCACATCGGGATACATGGATCGGTCGGCACGCAGACCTACGGTCAGGCGCAGGTTCTTATTCAGGGTGATCTCATCCTGGAAGAACAGGGACAGCTGTGCGAAATCGAATTTCGGGAAGGCCTGTGAATAATCCTTGTTCAGGGAAAAAGTCTGGGCGAAGTCGGTCGGAACGGCACGGTTCACGAAATCCTGCCAGGAGTTGTACTTGTAATAATCGGCGCCGTAGGGCTGGAAGCCGTTGGTGGTCTGGGTGAAATCGTACTGGAAGCCCATGAGCATGTTGTGCTTGCCGGTATTAACGGTCAGATTGTCCACCAAGGAGTAGATCTTCACATCGCGCAGGTTGCCGTACGAGAATGGCTCGTAGCCGAAGGACGTGAAGGCCAACCCGTCCTTCAGGATGTCTACGAAGGGGAAGACCTTGCTGTCGGTGGTGCGGGGCTCGAACTGGTTGTTGAAGGTCGCACGCAGGGTGTTTGAAACCCGGGAGCTGAACGTGGTGTTCAGTTCACCGGCCACGGAATAAAAATTGTAGTTCTGGTAGTAATTGGAGTTTTGGAAGTGCAGGGCGTTGATGGAATTGCGGCTGTCACCGGAAGCGAAGAAGGCCCCTGAACTGGAGGTAGAGCTGCTCATCTGGGCTGGGTCCACACTCTCTACCTGGCTGTAGCGCAGGCTGAGTTTGTTTTTGTTGCTGATGTTCCAGTCGAGTCGGGTCAGGAATTTCTTTTTACTGCCTTCGAAGTCGTACTTATCATATGTGCCCGGGTCGTACCCGTAGGTAGCGATCAGATAGGAGCGGATGGCATCCAGCTCGGCTACGGTCGGACGGGCGATGTTGTTGGCTGTACCGAAGGAAGCAGCGGTGGCCGATGCGATCTTGGACTGGCCGGGGAAAGTTGACTTGTCCTGCTCGTAGTTCACGAAATAGAACAGCTTGTCCTTGATGATCGGACCGCCGATGCGGAAACCATACTGGTTGAATTGAATACGCTGACGGTCGAACTTGGTGTTTTCGACACGGTTCCCGGTCATGTCCTGATTCCGCCAGTACGTATAGACGGAGGCAGATACGGTGTTGGTGCCGGAGCGGGTTACCGCATTGATGGCGCTGCCGATGAAGCCGGCCTGGCGCACATCGAAGGGGGTGATATTCACGGAGAACTCCTCGATGGCATCGATCGAGATCGGGGTGCCCTGAGCGGGGATGGTACCGCCGGAGAGGATCCCGAAGGTGTTATTGAAATCAGCACCGTCGATGGTCACGTTGTTCTGACGGGCGTGTCCTCCGCCGATGGACTGGCCGTTGGCCTGAGGTGTCAGGCTGGAAAGCGTTCCAAGGCTACGGCTGATATTGGGAAGTACGGTGATCTCTCGCTTGCCGATCGAAGTTGCGGCTCCAGTGCGGCTGGCATTGAAGATCGGGTTGCGGCGACCCGCCGTGACCACAACGGTCTCGAGGGTGGCATCGGTCTTCACCAGTTGCTGGTCCAGCTGAAACGTTTCAGCCAGTTGCAGATAAACATCATCAATCGTTTCCTTTTTGTATCCCACGTAGGAGATCTCGATCCGGTAAGGACCGCCCACGCGCATGTTCTGGATGTTGAACCGGCCGCCGGAGATGGACGCGGCAGTATACTTCGTGCCGGACGGCAGGTGGGTGGCAACGATGGAGGCACCGGTAAGCACCTCATTCCCCGTACCCTTCACAGAACCGGACATGGCCGATGTGGTGATCTGGGCGTGAACGTGAGCCGTTGCCAGAAAGGCCAAAACAAACAAAAAGAGTAGTCTCTTAAGCATATAGATTGGTTTTCGGATGCAAAGAAAAGGAATATTCCAAAATAAAAATAGGCAAATATTAACAATTCAGGGCTGAAAAATAAGGCTTTATATCCGGTCGATTCCAATTGGCGGCCACCCCGTCTGCCCCTTGGTTCGGCGCGCGGGAGTGGCAGGGAAAGTGGTACGGACGAAAAAGTATAATTAATTAATAATGAGGCGATTTTGTCAACCCTCAGCCTCATGTTCACCCAAAAGTCGCGGCGAGCCGCCCCCGAATCCAAGCCCACTCGGCCTCCAGGCCGTACTTTTACAGCATGTCGCTAGAACTGGAACAACCCACCCTGCAGGAGCAGTTCCTGGCCCTGGTGCAGACCGAGGACAAGCTGCGCATCCGTGAATTCCTCGACGATCAGAACATCAGCGATGTGGCCCTCCTGGTGGATGAATTCCCGGAGTATGAGGACCGTATCCTGTCGCACATGTCTGTTCACCGGGCCGCCAGTGTCTTCAAGATCCTGGACCTCTCGGTCCAGAAACGGGTGATCCGGGAACTGCCGCCCAATGCCACGGCCTCCCTGCTCAACGAACTACCCCCCGACGACCGGACCGACTTCCTGGAGGAATTGCCCAGCAACGCCGTGCGGGAACTGATCAAACTGCTCGACCCCGACGAACGCAAGATCACCCTCTCGCTCCTGGGATATCCCGAGAACAGCATCGGGCGACTGATGACGCCCGATTACGTGTATGTGTACCCCTGGAACACGATCGAGGAGGTCTTCGCCACCATCCGGAAATACGGAAAGGACAGTGAAACGATCAACGTGATCTATGTGATCAATGAAAAGGGGGAACTGCTCGATGACATCCGCATCCGCGACTTCATCCTCAATCCGCCCGAACGGAAGGTGGAGGAGCTGATGGACGAACGTTTTGTGGCCCTGCATCCGGAAGATGATCAGGAGACGGCATCCGACGTGTTCAAGATGAACAACCGGGTGGCACTGCCCGTCGTCAGCCGCAGCAACAAATTACTGGGCATCGTCACCATCGACGATATCCTCTGGGTGGCCGGCGAGGAATTCAGCGAGGACATGCAAAAGATGGGCGGTACCGAGGCGCTGGATGAACCTTATATCGAAATGTCGCTGCTGAAGGTATTCCGCAAGCGGATCGTGTGGCTGATCATCCTGTTCTTTGGGGAACTCATCACGATCGGCGCGATGCACCAGTTTGAAAACGAGATCGCCAAAGTGGTGATCCTGGCCACGTTCATCCCCCTGATCATCTCCAGCGGCGGAAACAGCGGATCGCAGGCCTCCACCCTGATCATACAGGCCATGGCACTTGGGGAGGTCACATTGACCGACTGGTGGCGGATCATGCGGCGCGAGATCCTTTCAGGCCTGTTGCTGGGCATCAGCCTCTGCGTGATCGGCATCAGTGTGATCCTGGTTTGGCACCTGCTCAGTGCGGACACGTTCGGAGAACATTACCTGCGGATCGCCTTCACAGTGGGACTTTCCCTGATCGGCGTAGTACTTTGGGGCAGCCTCATGGGCTCTATGCTCCCCCTCATCTTGAAACGGTTCGGCGCCGACCCCGCCGCCTCCTCCACCCCCTTCGTGGCCACACTGGTGGACGTAACCGGGCTTCTCATCTACTTTTCATTCGCCTTTCTGCTGCTAAAAGGGGTACTGCTGTGACCTGAGCCAATAACCCCATCATTGCATCCGCTTGTCCGGAAACGCCACACGCCGGGTCTCGGAAAGGGTGTCGGTCCGGGGAAGGATCAACGTGTCGGAAGACTCCGGCGACACAGACGAATCGCTCACCTCCACGGGAAGTGATTCCTCAAGGCCCCCCGCATCAGAACCCGTATTCCCCTGGCAGCCGGGCAGCAACGCGATGAAGGCAGCAAATAGTGCGGCAAACAGTACCGGTTTCATACCATCCATTTTTTAAAATTCTCCGATCATTTTTTCCGGAAGAACAGCCGCACCGGGACCCCGCTGAAATCGAAATGCCTGCGGAGCTGGTTCTCCAAATAATTCCGGTAGGGCAGCTTGATATCGTCCGGAAAATTACAGAAAAAGGCAAAGGACGGGACCACCGTCGGCAATTGCGTGACGTACTTGATCTTGATGGGATGACCCCGCACCACCGGGGGATGGTGTCCCTCGATGGCCTGCAGCATGACCTCGTTCAGCCGGGCAGTGGGCACCTTTCGCTGCCGATTGGCATATACGGACAGCGCCACCTCGATGGCCTTGAAGATGCGGAGCTTCTCCCTGGCGGATATGAACAGAACGGGCACATCCGTGAAGGGGGCCAGTTTTTCCTTCAGCCCGTCCTCGTATTCCTTCGCGGTCTGTGTCTGCTTTTCCACCAGGTCCCATTTGTTCACCAACAGCACGATGCCTTTCCCCTTGCGGGCGGCCAGGCTGAAGATATTGAGGTCCTGCGCCGTGATCCCCTTGGTTGCATCAATGAGCAGCAGGCACACATCGGCCTCGTCCATCGCCTTGATGGCCCGGATCACGGAATAGAACTCCAGGTCCTCATGTA
>JBJOMF010000047.1:0-4755 GCA_046052505.1 Bacteroidota bacterium
TACCCAGTCCGAAGACCCCCACCTTCAGTCGGCCTTTATGGAACACCTGCCAGGGCTTGGTCCGGAATTCCATGGGAGTACCGGAGAAATCGTAGTTCGCCACCAGCACCGGAAACCGGGCATGTCGGACCAGCTGGGTGGCCAGATTTTCCAATCCCGCGTCGAAATCATGGTTGCCCAGGGTGCAGGCGTCGTATCCCATGGTCGTAAGGGCCTTGATCTCCGGCTCACCTTTGTATAGATTGAAATAGGGCGTTCCCTGAAAGATATCGCCGGCATCCAGCAAGAGGACCTGGTCGGCTTCGGCGCGTATCTGTTCGATAAGCTGGGCCCGCGCGGCCACACCCCCTAAACCCTGATTTCGGCCCCCGTCCATCGGAAAGGGGTCCAGCCGGCTGTGCGTATCATTCGTATGGAGGATGGTCAGCCGCAGCACCGCATCGTCCGACAAAGCCCCTGCCCAACGGGGCACGGCCAGGAGACCGCCGGCCACAACAGCGGTATCCCGCAAAAATTGTTTCCTACTCGGCATAGATGACCCGTTGCTGGACTTCGGCGACGATGGACTTACCGGCCGACTTCCGGTTTTTAATATGATCGAATAATGCGTCCCGGACCAGGTAGCCATTGCTGATCTGCGGGAGACCTCGCAGCATGTCGGCATTGTCACCGCCATTGGCGACAAAGTCGGAGTTCGCGATGGTGTATACCGCCGCCGTATCCAACGGCCTCCCTCCGATCCGCACCCGGATCGCCTCCTGCCCCCGGATTTCCAGGGTGATGCCTGCTACGGGCCATCCACCGCGGGCTGCGGTCAGGTTCAGGAAACGTTGCAGCACATCCCCTTTCAATTTCTGAAGGACGAGCAGGTTATCGAACGGCATCAGTTCGAAGATCTTTCCGTTGGTGACCGGGCCGGCCGGCAACTGATTCAGGCGGATCCCGCCGAAATTGACCACGGCCGCATCCACCGGTACCAAGAATACCGCACGGGCCCGCTCCAGCAAGGCATCGGCCATGAAGTTTCCCAGCGTACCCTCCGGCTGCTTCTTCTCCAAGGCTACGGGCGCAAATCCGACCACTTCGTTCATGGTCCGATCCACTTCCTGACGATAAGGCTGAATCATCCGGACCAACGCGGAGTCTTTAGGCAGCTGATCAGAGATCCGATAACCGGCAAACTGAGCGGAACGTGCCCTGAAAACAGGATCGCAGGACGGAAAAAGGACTAAACTAAGGAGCAGTAACAGGAATTCGTACCGAGCGGGTCGCATAAGCAGGTGGTCGTTTGAAAGATAGTTTAAATGACGCCCACATCAAAATATCTTGCGGGGTTTGCAGATATTTGGACGACGGAACATGCAAAAAAGCCTGACCCTAGTGCTCCCACCGGAAGAGGCCGCCCACGAAGCCTCCGTCCGACAGCGTATCGCAGCCGAAACAGGCGTCCCGGCATCGGCGATCTCGGGATACCATATCATCCGCCGCTCACTGGACGCGCGCAGCCGTCACCCGAGGATCAACCTCAGCCTGCTGGTTTTCATTCAGGAGCCTCCTCACCCCCGGGCAGCCATGGAATTCCTTTATCAAGACGTCCATGGCTCTTGCGGGCAGGTGCTGATAGCCGGGGCCGGACCTGCCGGACTGTTTGCCGCACTCCGGTTACTGCAACAGGGCATCCGTCCGGTGATCGTAGAACGAGGAAAGGATGTTCGGGCACGCCGGCATGATCTCGCCCGCATGAACAAACAGGGTCTTGTGGACCCGGACAGCAACTATTGCTACGGGGAGGGCGGAGCCGGCACTTACAGCGATGGAAAACTATACACCCGGAGCCACAAACGGGGGGACGTGGACCGGATCCTGCAGCTTTTTGTACACTTCGGGGCGGATGAACGTATCTTATATGAGGCCCACCCGCATATCGGCACGAACAAGCTCCCCGGCATCATCACGGCCATGCGGGAGACGATACTGCATTGCGGGGGGCAGATCCGTTTCGGAACGAAGCTGACCGATCTCGTCATCAAGGCAGGACAGTTCCATGGGATCCAAACCGAATCCGGCGACAGGATCGAAGGGGATGCGCTGATCCTGGCTACCGGACATTCAGCACGGGATGTTTTTCAGATGCTGCACCGCGGGAACATCCGCATCGAGGCTAAACCCTTTGCCCTGGGCGTACGGGTCGAACACCCGCAATCACTCATCGATCAGGTGCAATATCACCTGCCCCGGTACGGACCGGCCGCTGCACGGCCCCTGACCCTGCCACCGGCCTCTTATAACTGGGTGGAGCAGGTCGATGGAAAAGGGGTTTTCTCGTTTTGCATGTGCCCTGGCGGCATCATCGCCCCTGCAGCCACCGCCCCGGGCGAGATCGTGGTGAATGGCTGGAGTCCCTCCAAGCGCAACAATCCCTATGCCAACAGCGGGATTGTCGTAAGCATTGAGGCGGGAGACTGGCGGGCCTTCGAACCGCACGGTCCGCTGGCAGCCATGCAGTTCCAAATGGATGTTGAACAAAAAGCCTTTACAGCCGGAGGTGGATCTTTGGTGGCGCCGGCGCAGCGGCTGATGGATTTCATAGAGGGCAGGAACTCGGACTCCCTGCCGGCTTGTTCCTACCTGCCGGGGATCCGGTCGAATCCGCTGCGCGATGTACTGCCCGCGCTTGTTTCCGACCGGCTGCGAACGGCGTTTCGAGCCTACGGGAAAAAGATGCCGGCCTACCTGACCAACGAGGCGGTGGTGGTGGCCACCGAATCACGTACCTCCTCCCCCGTTCGCATACCTCGTGATCCGAAGACGCTGCAGCACCCTAGCGTTAAGGGGCTTTACCCCTGCGGAGAAGGGGCCGGATATGCGGGCGGGATCGTGAGCGCGGCCATGGATGGCGAACGGGTAGCCGACCGGATCGCACAATACTGGCCGGCTGGACGCTGAGAGGAATCGGGCTTCGTACCTTCATCGTAAATAACCGGAATGCCCCTGCTCGAATTACGCAATCTGAAAAAACAGTTCGCCAATCAGGTGGCTGTCGACGACATCGGTCTGACCGTTGAAGCCGGACAGGTATTCGGCCTGCTGGGACCCAACGGCGCAGGTAAGACCACCCTCATCCGCATGATCACCGGCATCTTCTATCCCGATTCGGGAACGATCCTGTTCGACGGAAAGCCCTTCGATCCCGCTGCGGATGCAGGCCGGATCGGATACATGCCCGAAGAACGCGGCCTTTACAAAAAAATGAAGATCGGCGAGCAAACGCTCTACCTTGCCCGACTGAAAGGGCTGAGCCGGACCGAGGCTCTTGCCCGGGCACGCGACTGGTTCCGCAAACTGGAAATGGAGACCTGGTGGAATAAAAAAGTGGAGGATCTTTCCAAAGGCATGGGGCAAAAATTGCAATTCGTAACAACCGTCCTCCACCAGCCGCAGTTGATCATCCTGGATGAACCGTTCAGCGGCCTCGACCCGGTCAACACCAACCTGATCAAAGATGAGATCTTCCGGCTGGCAAAAGCGGGCGCTACGATCATCTTCAGCACGCACCGCATGGAACAGGTAGAAGAGATCTGCGATCATATCGTGCTGGTGAACAAGGGCAAAAAGATCCTCGACGGGACCGTGAACCAGGTGAAGCAGGATTTCAAGGAACACCTGTACAGTATCGGGGCAGCGTCCGTTCCCACCGATGCGGACGCACCCTATGAATGGGTCGGGTCGGAGGACCACCGTCTGGTGGTTCGGATACGGGAAGGAAAGCGCGCCAACGATGTATTGCGTTACCTGATCGACCGGAATATAGAGGTGGAGTCATTCAGTGAGATCCTCCCCTCTCTCAACGATATTTTCATCCGGCTGGTTGAAGGCACGCCCACCGCCCGTCAGTTTCAGAAAGACTAAATCCGATAGATCATGCGAAAGACCCTGCTCATCATACAGCGTGAGTACCTCACCCGGGTACGGAAGAAGACCTTCATCATCGGAACCCTGCTGTTCCCGATCCTGTACCTGATGCTGCTATTTGGCACGGGCTATATTGCCGAACGCTCCCGGCAGCAACTCCGCATCGCGGTATCGGATGGATCCGGACGTTTCACCTCTGAAGCCATGGATTTTCAGAATGCGATCGACAAGAGTTCCGTTTTGACACTGGTCCGACCGGAGGCCGGTAAGCCCTTCAACTACGATTCCGCAGGATTTGATGCCTTCGTTTTGGTCCCCCCCATGCGTTGGGATGCGGCTGAACCCAGTGAACTGGTCCTGAAGTCGAACCGATCCTACGGCACGGCAACGGAAAGTCTGCTTGAAACCAAGCTGAACCGGATCTGGGATGAGGTGAAGAACCAGGAGCTGGGCATCGACGCCGGCAAACGACAGATACTTGCCCTGAACCGGATACGGATCAAGGCGGTCAACGAACGCGACCTGAAGGTGGACGCACGGCTTTCGAACGGCATCGGAATGGCCTGTGGCCTGCTGATGTACATCATCATACTCATTTACGGATCGCAGGTGATGATGGGCGTCATGGAGGAAAAGACCAACCGCATCGCCGAGGTCATTGTCTCCTCCGTCAAACCTTTCCAAATGATGCTCGGAAAGATCCTGGGGATCGGCCTGGTCGCCCTGACCCAGTTTCTGCTGTGGATCGCTTTCGTTCTCATCGTTTACAATGCGACCAAATTATACGGAGGCGAATCGGGTGACATGGCGAACCAGGTGGTGGGGGGCGTTCAGCGGCTCTTT
>JBJOMF010000048.1:0-7873 GCA_046052505.1 Bacteroidota bacterium
AGGTTCATCTGGCAAGCTGGCAGCGGCCCGAAAAAGACAATGAGGAATCCTATAACAGGTACGACCAGATCCGGGAACGGCTCGTACCCTACGTGAAAGAAATGGGATTCACCCATGTGGAGTTGATGCCGGTGATGGAGCATCCCTTCGACGGGAGCTGGGGCTATCAATGCACCGGGTATTTTGCGCCGACGTCTCGCTTCGGTGACCCCGAGGGACTGATGCGGCTGATTGATGCCTTTCACCAGGCCGGTGTCGGGGTGATACTCGACTGGGTGCCCTCTCACTTTCCCTACGATGCCCATGGACTTTATCTTTTCGACGGTGCACACACCTATGAGTACGCCGACATGCGCAAGGGATTCCATCCGGACTGGAACAGCTATATTTTCAACTACCGTCGCGGTGAGGTCAAGTCCTTCCTGATCAGCAGTGCCCGGTTCTGGTTCGACCGATTCCATATCGATGGCATTCGCGTGGATGCCGTATCCTCCATGCTCAAACTGAATTACTCCCGCCAGCACGGACAGTGGGAGCCCAACGAGTTCGGAGGCGACGGAAATCTGGAAGCCATCGCCTTCATCCGCGACCTGAACGAAACTCTTTACCGCGATTTCCCCGATATCCAGACCATCGCGGAAGAAGCCACCGATTGGCCCGGGGTCAGTCAGCCTACCTTCCGGGATGGTCTTGGTTTCGGGATGAAATGGATGATGGGCTGGATGCACGATACCCTCGACTACTTCAAGGTCGATCCCGTTTTCCGGCAATTCCATCAGGACAAGTTCTCCTTCAGTATGATGTACTACTATGATGAGAACTTCCTGCTGCCTCTCAGTCATGATGAAGTGGTCCATGGAAAGAGCCCCCTGCTGTACAAAATGCCCGGTGATGAGTGGCAGAAATTCGCCAATCTCCGGTTGCTTTACGCCTATATGTGGACGCACCCCGGGGCGAAGCTGCTATTCATGGGCGGCGAGTTCGGGCAGACCCGGGAATGGGACTACCGGTCGGAACTCAATTGGGAATTGCTACAATATGATTGCCATCGCAAGCTGCAGCACTGCGTTCGGGACCTCAACCGGCTGCTTCGGACGGAACCCGGGCTCTACGGGGACCAGTTCCGGGTGGAGGGATTTGAATGGGTGGATCTTGGCCATCGGGCCGAATCCGTTATCGCATACAAGCGAAAGGGTCGGAGGAGGTCCGATGACCTGCTCGTTGTACTCAATCTGACACCGGTGGTCCGTAACGACTGGGCCTTGGAAGTGACCGGTAAGAAATACCGCAGCGAACTCTTCAACAGCGACCGGTCCGACTACTGGGGAACGGGTACTGTTCACAATCCCCGAATCCGGTGCCAACTTCTTGATAAAGAGCAGCACCGGTACCGGGTCATCGTAAATTTACCAGCGCTTTCCGTAATCATCCTGAAATAGTACGCTTCGGGAGCTGTTTTTTCAAAGAAACCGGCCCTTCTTTTTGATGATGGGCATCCGGGCCTTCTATCTTGCATTAGCATCTCATCCAAATCCAAGAAAAGCCATGAAACGAATTCTCCTCATTCTCCTGTTCACGCCGGCCCTTGTTCCGGTCTGTTCCCAGACCTCTTCTCTTAAAATCGGCCCCCTGGTGGACAGTGCCGATTTCTTTCTTCAGAAGGGGTTGGTGGAAAAGCAGAACGGCCGCCGGCTGGAATCCATGAAAAATTTCGAAAAGGCTGCGAAGTACGACGCGAACAGCCGGTCCATCACGGAAGAGCTGGCCCTGGCCTACAAGGACCTGCGCCGTTACAACCTGGCACTGGAAGCCTACAAGAAGCTGCTGAGCCTAGGTGGGGAGAGCGTGCTGGTGTATCAGCAGCTGGTGGGGCTTTCCTACCAGATGCGCTCCGGGGAGGACGTATTGCGTTACGCTGCCAAGCTGAAGGCAGCGGATCCTGCCGCCAAGGTGGCCTTCTATGTAGGCCGGGTGCATTACGACGCCGAGAATTACGGGGATGCCATCCAGTCCTTCCTGATCGCCGAAAAGGAGGACAGCCTCAATGCCGAAGTGCCATATCTCATCGCCCGCAGCTACGCGGATATGATGAATTACAAGTTGGCCATTCCCTACTTCAAAAAGGCCATTGCCCTCAAACCCGCGGAAAATTACTGGCTTTATGAGCTTGGGCTCATCTACTACGCCATGAATAACGATGCAGAGGCGCTCAAATACATCCTGGAGGCGGGTGAGAAAGGGTATAAGCGGGATAATGATTACCTCGAAAACCTGGCCATCGCCTACCTGAATGTGGGACAGCTGGACAAGGGGGTAGAGATGCTGAACGAAATTCTCAAGCGCAAGCCCAGCGACCTGAATATCCTGGGTATGGTCGCCGAAGCCTACTATGGAAAGGGCAAATTCGACCAGGCCATGGAATACTGGGACCGGATGCTGGAATATGACAAGGAAAATGCGTCAGCCCTTTATATGATCGGGATGTGTTACCAGAAGAAGGGGGGGCGCGAGAATATGGAGAAAGGTACCCGGCTTTGTGATAAGGCCATCGAGATGGACCCTTCCCTGGCAAGCCTGAAACAAAAGAAAATGATGGCAGGTCTCTGACGAAGCCTGATCCAAGTAACTGATCGCCTGCTGCCGATGACCGGGGCAGGCGATCGGCGTTTAACCGCCAGGGGTTCACATCCGTTCCGGCACCCGGATGCCCAGCAGCGCCATGCCGGAGGCGATGACCTGGGCTGTCAGGTGGGAGAGCTGCAGGCGCAGCCGCTTTTTTTCCTGCGTTTCCGCGTTCATGACCGAGTGCTCGGTATAAAAGGTATTGTAGGCCCGGGCCAGGTTGAATACATACCCGGCGATCACCGAGGGATCCTGCTCTCCAGCAGCCTGTTCGATCACTGTCGGGTACTGCTCCAGCTGCAGGAGCAGTTCCCTCTCAAGTTTCAACAGGGGGGCTGCGGACGTCGGGGGTATCGTCGCATCGCTCTTTCGCAGGATGGAACGGATCCGGGCATGGGTGTACTGCACGAAGGGGCCGGTGAAGCCGTGAAAGTCGATGGACTCCTCCGGATTGAATACCATTTTCTTTTTCGGGTCTACGCGCAGGAGATAGAATTTCAGGGCGCCCAGGGCCAGGATATCATAGAGTTCGGTCAGCTCGCGATCCGTGAAGTCCTTCACTTTGCCCAGTTCCTCCGTTTTTTGCCGGGCCACGCTCACCATTTCATCAATGAGGTCATCGGCATCCACTACGGTACCTTCCCGGCTTTTCATTCGGCCGGTAGGAAGCTCGACCATGCCATAGCTGAGGTGTTGTATAGCGGACGCGTACGGCTTTCCCAGCTTTTTCAGGATCAGCTCCAGCACCTTCATGTGGTAATTCTGTTCGTCCGCAATGACGTAAACGCTGCGGTCGTACCGAAACTCATCATATTTCTGCTGTGCGAGACCCAGGTCCTGCGTGATATAAACGGAAGTGCCGTCTTTTCGGAGTACGAGCTTTTCATCGAGTCCCTCGGAGGTCAGGTCGATCCAGACGCTGCCGTCGGGTTTGCGGAAAAATACACCCTGTGCCAGACCTTCCTCCACGAAGCGCTTTCCCAGCAGGTAGGTCTCGCTTTCGTAGTATGTTTTGTGGAAATCACTGCCGATGCGGCGATAGGTGACCTCGAACCCTTGGTAAACCCAGCCGTTCATCCGTTTCCACAGTTCGATGACATCGGGTTTGCCGGCTTCCCAGTCGATCAGCATTTGCTGCGTGGCCTTCATGATAGGGGCTTCCTTCTCGGCGGTCTCCTTGTCCATCCCTCCGGCCATCAGCGCTTCGGTCTCTTTCTTGTGCACTTCGCTGAACTTGACGTAGTAATCGCCTACGAAATGGTCCCCCTTGATACCTGTGCTTTCGGGGGTGGCCCCATCCGAGAACCGCTCCCAGGCGATCATGCTTTTGCAGATGTGGATACCCCGGTCGTTGACGATGCAGCTCTTGATCACGTCGCAGCCGGTCTCCTCCAGGATGCGGGCCACGCTCCATCCGAGAAAGTTGTTGCGCAAGTGCCCGAGATGGAGGGGTTTGTTCGTATTGGGGGAGGAATATTCCACCATCACCTTCTGTCCGTTTGCAGGGCGGGCTCCGAAGCGGGGGTCGGCATGATGGGTTTCCAGGAAGGTCATCCAATAGGCATCGGCGACCGAGAGATTCAGGAACCCCTTGATCACATTGAAGGCGGTGAAGAGGTCCCGGTGCCCGTTCGTCAGGGCTGCTCCCAGCTCACGGCCCAACTGTTCCGGGGATTTCCGCAGCGGCTTGGCAAGGGCGAACAACACCAATGTATAATCTCCCTCGAATTCCGGCTTGGTGCGGTTGACAGGGAGATCGGTTTCCGTGGCGGTAAATCCGAACTGCTCCTGCAGCACCCGGCTCACCCGGTCCCTGATATCGGTAACGATGCTCATGCGGTTATTTCCGAGGGGCAAATGTACTGCAAATGCCCGAGAGGAGGGGGTGCCCGGAAACGAATTGGGCGATTGTGTCAGGGAGGTTACTTTTGACGATGCGCCGACACGTACACAGCGTTCGGGACCGGGTTCTTCCGGTGATCGATTTCTTCTACCCGCCGTTCCGGAGGATCATGAACCTGCAGACCTTTCGGTACGCTGCATCCGGTGGCGGCAACACGCTGCTGGGGATCGGGGTATACGCACTAAGTTACAAGTTCCTTTTTTTCGAGCGGGTCTTCCATTTCAACATCTTCGCCTTCAAGGGGCATATCGCTGCGCTGATCGTTTCCTTTCTGGTTACATTTCCGGTCGGATTTTTCCTGTCGAAGTACGTGGTGTTCAGCGATTCAAACATGCGCGGCCGCGTGCAGCTGGTACGCTACCTGATGGTCTGTCTCTTCAACCTCGCATTGAACTACCTCCTCCTCAAGATCCTCGTTGAGCGGTTTCACATCTATCCCGTCATCGCTCAGGTGCTGACGATTGCTGTCGTGGTCGTGTTCAGCTATGTCGCACAGCGCAATTTTTCGTTCAAGGCGACTCCGGATGCGGAGGGCGAACGGATCAAAGACTGAATCCGATCGAATCCATTCGGATGGAAAGGGCTCCCTCGCACCGGGTGCGAATCACCAGGTGTTGCTGCTGCGGAAAGATCCCGGCGATCGTAAGGGTTTGTATGGAACCTTGACAGCGCACGCCCTTCTGGAGTTCCCGGTTGAGTTCCCGGTTCAGGTGCAAATGTGCCGAGTCCAGGTACGGGCCCAGGTCGAAACGTGCCAGAGCGGTGATCTCGCGGGTAATCCGTTTGTCGAACAGCCAGTCGGCCGATCCCAGCAGGAGGTTCCGGGATTTGATGTCAAAATCGATGTCATGTACCAGCAGCATCCGGGTCGCCGTATCATAAACGGGACGTCCCACCAGATAAAAGATCCCCTTGTTGCTGCCGGAGAAGTGGATACGGAGGATCAGTTTATCGTTACCGCCACCGTATACCTGGCAGCTGTCTAGAATGAATTTTTTCTTGACGAATCCCTTTTTCAGGTCGTACGTCTCTCCCTTGAGTTGTTGGTTCATGATCCGTCCCAGCGAGTCGTAGCTCAGGATGGCATCCAGAAATACGGAAAACCCTTTCCGGACGCTGGCACTGCCCAGTTCGGGCAGGGGTGTTTCGGTGGTTGGGGGTATTTCGAACCTGATCACCGGTTTGGCACTCAGGCCCAAAGCCAGGTGCAGGGTATCTTTCCTGATAAAGAGTTGGTTGATGCGGAATCGCTGCGGTTGTATCTGGAGCCAGCCCAGGCCGTAGAGGCTATAGGGCCTGCTCAGCTGTTCCCACACCTGGCGGATGCGCGGTCGCAGGTCGGTGATCCCGTAGGTCTTTTCCAGCTCTTTTTTAGCGGCATCGAGTTCGGTGGTCAGCCCTTTCATCACCTGCTTGGTGATGTCCTGGCCCCAGAAACAAACCTCGCACTTGTCGAGCGGCTGGGGTTCGTTCCGTTTGATATAGAGCCGCATTTTGTAATCGGGGTCCAGTCCGAATGCGCTGAGGAAGGAGACGTTCACACGGCGTTCGGGCTCGCTGAATCCACAGCGGCAGGCCGGTGACCAGGGGGAGAGGACGGTGCCGCTCACGCAGACCCGGGTGGAGCCGACGATCTGGTAAAAGCCGGTGAAGCCCAGACTCAGGGTATTGCCCACGCCTTCCAGTTTCAGGGGACTGCGGCGGAACCGGTACTTATAGCGGATGTCGCAGCCTTCCTGCACCCACTCGTCGGGATAACCGCCCGAGGTAAAGACCGTATCCACGCTCTTCTCCGCCGACGAGAAAAGGGGCTTCAGGCTCACCCGTATGGGGATATTGAGCTCCGACTCGGGCAGCGAATCCATCCGAAAGGATTCCGGCGATAGGTCGGGTCGGGCCGGATCAATCCGTTGAGACCGGGCAGCCGTAGCGAGGGTCAGGACCAGCAGCAAGAGGATCGGAATGCGCGTCATTGCGGCGGTAAAATTAGCGGGACAAAGGATAAGAAAATGTCAATATTCGCGCGCATACTATCAGGCTGAAGTCGTATCGCACCATAAGGATATAATGACTTAAATATAAGATTAGCAAATAAATGTAGGTCTTTAATCAAGCGAATATAGAGATGGACGGGATTTGGGTATTTGTCCGGTCAGGCCCTTACCGCCCACGTACTGACAATTTTTCACCTTTTGCGGCGCGGCATAATGATTGAACAGGTGTAGTTGAAAAAAACATACATATGGGAAAGATCATAGGAATAGACCTGGGGACCACCAACAGTTGCGTATCCGTGATGGAGGGCAATGAGCCGGTGGTGATCGCCAACGATGAAGGGCGTCGCACGACTCCTTCCGTTGTCGCATTCCTCAAGAATGGGGAGCGCAAGGTGGGGGATCCGGCCAAGCGGCAGGCCATCACCAATCCCCAGAACACGATCATGAGCGTGAAGCGCTTCATGGGACGCCGTTTCGACGAGGTGGGTGAAGAGATCACCCACTGGAGCTATAAGGTAGCTAAGGGTGACAATAATACCGTTCGTATCGACATAGATGGCAGGCTGTATACGCCGCAGGAGATCTCGGCCATGGTTCTACAGAAAATGAAGAAAACCGCCGAGGATTACCTGGGTCAGGAGGTTTCTGAAGCCGTCATCACGGTTCCGGCCTACTTCAACGACGCCCAGCGTCAGGCCACCAAGGAGGCCGGTGAGATCGCCGGTCTGAATGTTCGCCGTATCGTTAATGAGCCTACGGCCGCCGCACTCGCGTACGGCCTCGACAAGGCCAAGCAGGACCAGAAGATCGCGGTTTTTGACCTGGGAGGCGGAACCTTCGATATCTCCGTCCTCGAACTGGGTGATGGCGTGTTCGAGGTGAAGAGTACCAATGGGGACACGCACCTGGGTGGTGATGATTTCGATAAGGTCATTATGGATTGGCTGGCTCTCGAGTTCAAAACGGAGGAAGCGATTGATCTGCGGAAGGACCCCATGGCCCTGCAGCGCCTCAAAGAGGCCTCTGAAAAGGCGAAGATCGAACTCTCATCCTCCTCGGAAACGGAGATCAACCTGCCTTATATCACGGCAGTAGACGGGGTGCCCAAGCACCTTGTCAAAAAGCTGAGCCGCGCCAAATTCGAGCAGTTGGCCGACAACCTCTTCACCCGCTGCCTGAAGCCCTGTGAGCAAGCTCTCAAGGATGCCGGACTCGGCGCTTCCGAGATCGACGAAGTGATCCTGGTGGGTGGTTCCACCCGCATCCCCAAGGTGCAGGAGATCGTTGAGAAGTTCTTCGGCCGCAAGCCGAACAAGAGCGTCAACCCCGACGAGGCGGTGGCCATCGGGGC